>JACZKR010000048.1 GCA_014859945.1 Paracoccaceae bacterium
GTCGCAGCCGGAACCCGCCGCACCGGGCGTGACGCTGCGGCTGATCCAGCCCAATGCCGAACAGCGGCTGAAATGGGACCCCGATCTGGCCCAGACCCATTTTGAGCGGCTGATCCGGCTGACCGCCTCGGGCCCCGCGCGCGATCTGACGATCTGGCCCGAAACCGCCTTGCCCTATCTGTTGGACCGCCATCCCGAACTGGCCGAGATGATTGCCGGCGCGGGGCAGGGGGCGCCGGTGGCGCTGGGGGTGCAGCGCATGGCCGGCGAGGTCGCCTGGAACAGCCTGACCGTGCTGGCGCCGAACGGGGCCGAAGCGGCGCGCTATGACAAGGCGCATCTGGTGCCTTTCGGCGAATATATCCCGGCGGGCGATCTGCTCTATCGCTGGTTCGGGCTGCGGGCCTTCGCCTCGCAAGCCGGGGCGGGCTATACGGCAGGGCCGGGGCCGCAGGTGCTGGATTTGGGGCCGAAGCTGGGCCGGGTGCTGCCGCTGATCTGTTATGAGGCGGTCTTTCCGCAGGATCTGCGCGCCGCGCCGGGCCGGGCCGACTGGATCCTGCAGATCACCAATGATGCGTGGTTCGGCAACCTGACCGGCCCGTTCCAGCACGCCGCACTGGCGCGGCTGCGCGCGATCGAGCAGGGGCTGCCGCTGGTGCGGGTGGGCAATACCGGGGTGACGGCGGTCTATGATGCGCGGGGCCGCGTCACCGCCAGCCTGCCGTTCCAGACCGAAGGCGCGCTGGATGCGGCCCTGCCCGGCGCGCTGCCCGCCACACCCTATGCCCGGGCCGGCGAATGGCCGGTGCTGGTGTTGCTGGCGGGACTCGCCCTTGGGCTTGCGGTGGCCGGGCGCCGGAAGCCTGCTTGACCCCGCCCCGCCTTGCCCCTAGGCAGGGCCATCGAACCGTCACAACGGCTTCCTGGCGTGACGGGGATCATCCAATGGAGCGCTTCCCATGAGCCGACTTGACTACGTCTTCACCTCGGAATCGGTCTCCGAGGGGCACCCCGACAAGGTCTGCGACCGTATCTCGGATGCGGTGCTTGACGCCTTCCTGACCGAAGAACCCAATGCCCGCGTCGCCTGTGAAACCTTTGCCACCACCAACCGCGTCGTCGTCGGCGGCGAGGTGGGTCTGTCCAGCAAGGAAAAGACCAAGGCGATGATGGAACGCATCGACGGCATCGTCCGCGATTGCGTGAAGGACATCGGTTACGAGCAGAAGAAGTTCCATTGGTCGAAGATCAAGGTCCACAACTACCTGCACGAACAATCCGCCCATATCGCGCAGGGTGTTGACCGTGACGGCGCGGGCGATCAGGGCATCATGTTCGGCTATGCCACGCGCGAGACGCCCGATTACATGCCGGCCCCCATCCAGTATGCCCATGCGATCCTGCGCAAGCTGGCCGAAGTGCGCAAATCCGGGGCCGAGCCGACGCTGGGCCCCGATGCGAAAAGCCAGCTGTCGCTGCGCTATGCCGATGGCAAGCCGGTTGAGGTAACTTCGATCGTGCTGTCGACCCAGCACACGTCAAAGCGCCAGACCTCGAAGGTGATCCGCGGCATCGTGGAACCCTATATCCGCCAGATCCTGCCCGAGGGCTGGATCACCAGGAAGACCGAATGGCATGTGAACCCCACCGGCACCTTCGTGATCGGCGGGCCGGACGGGGATGCGGGTCTGACGGGCCGCAAGATCATCGTCGATACCTATGGTGGCGCGGCGCCCCATGGCGGCGGCGCCTTCAGCGGCAAGGATCCGACCAAGGTGGACCGTTCAGCCGCCTATGCCGCGCGCTATCTGGCCAAGAACGTGGTGGCGGCCGGTCTGGCCGACCGCTGCACGCTGCAGGTGTCTTATGCCATCGGCGTTGCCAAGCCCCTGTCGATCTATATCGACACCCACGGCACCGGGCAGGTGGCCGATGCGGCCATCGAAAAGGCCGTGGCCGAGGTGATGGACCTGACGCCGCGCGGCATCCGCACCCATCTTGACCTGACGCGCCCGATCTATCAGCGCACCGCGGCCTATGGCCATTTCGGCCGCGCGCCCGAAGCCGACGGCGGCTTCAGCTGGGAACGCACCGATCTGGTCGAGGCGCTGAAAAAGGCGGTCTGAACCGGATTGCGATCAACAGGGCCGTCCGCCGTATCCCGGCGGGCGGCTCTTTGCATTGGGGCAGGGTTGACCCTTGCCGGCACGCGGGCTAGGCCCATGGCATTCCAGCAGAGGTTGCCATGACCCTTTTCCGCATGTCCCTTGCCGCGTTACTGCCGCTTCTGGCGCTGGGTGCCTGTGTCTCGCCCGAGGGGCGGTTGCAGGGGGGGGCGCAGATTGCCGCCTCGACCGCCGACTGCGCCGGGGCCGCCTGCTATTTCCGCAACTCACCCGTCGCGCTGCAGCCGAAGCCCGTCACCATTCCGGGACGGCCTTACGAATTCTACCCCACCGCGCGCGAACTGGCCTTTGTCGATGGCGGTGGCCGCGACTGGGTGGCGCCCACTGCCACGCTGACCGACGGCGCCTCGATTCCGCCGGTCTTCGTGCCCATCGTCGGCAGCCCGCGCACGCGCGAATTCGCCAATGCCGCCGCCCTGCATGATGCGTGGTGCGGCGTCGGCAATGAAGACGGGGCGAATTATCACAAGGCGACCTGGCAGGAAGTCCACCGCATGTTCTATGACACGCTGGTCGCCGGCGGGACGGAACCGATCAAGGCCAAGGTGATGTTTGCCGCCGTCTGGCTGGGCGGCCCGCGCTGGCATCCGGTCAGCCGCAGGGATGACACCCGGCTTGACCGCGTGCCCGATGCCGAAAAGCGTGCGGCGCTGATGATGGTCAAGGCCTGGATCGAGCGGGAAAACCCGCCGGTCGCCCTGATCATCCCCCGCCTGGAACGGGCCGAGCGCGAGATGTTCGCCCGCGCCTTCCCCGAGGGCAGCCAGATGTCGCAGGACGAATATCCCGAGTATCCCGAATACACGGAATACGCTGACACCCCGCCCGCCGCGGCCCAGTGACTTGACCCGCCGGGCGGCGCCTGCCAAGAGGCCGCCCGTCAGGATCGGAGACCCCATGTCGGACCAGCCGCAACCGCAACAGGCCGAACGGCGCAATTTCTATGGCCGCGTCCACGGCAAGACCCTGCGCGCCAGCCAGAAGGATTATCTGGCCCAGGATCTGGAACCCTTGCGCCTGAAGGGCGTCACGCCGGCCGAAAATCCCGCACGCCAGCCGCTGGACCTGTCCTTCACCCGGGGCCGGCCGCTGTGGCTGGAGGTGGGGTTTGGCGGGGGCGAGCATCTGGTGCATATGGCCGCGCTTTACCCGCAGGCCTTCCTGATCGGGGCCGAGCCCTTCGTGAACGGCATCGCCATGCTGCTGGGCAAGATCCGGGCGGCGGGGGTGACGAACCTTGCGCTGCATCCGGGCGATGTGCGCGACCTGTTCGACGTGCTGCCCGCAGCCTGTCTTGAGAAGGTCTTCCTCAACTACCCTGACCCCTGGCCCAAGGCCCGCCACCACCGCCGCCGCTTCGTGACCCCGGGTTATCTGCAGCTTCTGGCCCGCGCGATGCGCCCGGGGGCCGAGTTCCGCGTGGCGACCGACATCCCCGACTACGTCCGCCAGACGCATGAGGAAGTGCCGCCGGCCGGCTTCACCCTGATCGCCGAAGGCGGGCCGGGCGACCACTGGCCCGACTGGATATCGACCCGCTACGAACAGAAGGCGCTGCGCGAAGGCCGCCAGCCCCATTACCTGACCTTCCGCCGGGGCTGAAGGTCTGCATAGCAGGTGTGCTGGTAGAACTGGTCGAGACGATCCGAGGTCGCAGATCGAGCGTGCCACGCAAACCCCTTTGCACCGCAGGCGTCGACCGACACCGATACGCTGATCGCGCGCTGGACCAACATCTCGGAGCCGGGCCCGGTCCGCATCCTCTTCCGGCCGCCGACGGCAGGGGTGCGGGTCAGGCTGTCGAACACCAGCAACTCCACCGGCAACCGCCTGATCGACAATGTCACGATCAGCCCCGTCACGCTCGTACCCTTAGGCCCCATGAAATCCGCCGTCCTGATCATTCCCGCAGCGCTGCTCCCCGCCGCCGAGGCCGTCGCCACCGCCAACGATGCCTGCCGCGACGTCGCCAACCTCTTCCGCATCCTGCAGCGCCACTATCCGCAGTTCCTGGACGTGCTGCGGTTCCAGCTGACCACCCGCACCGAGTTCAACCGCCTGGTCGATACCAATCTGGAGACCCTGACCGACCTCGAGCACGCGGCGCGGTTCCTTTACCTTCAGCGCACGGCCTTTGGCGGAAAGGTCTCGGGGCAGAACTTCGGGGTCTCGATCGATCGGCCGGCGCGGTTCAACCTGACGACGCTGGAACCGATGCTCGAAGACCTGCATGCCCGCCTGTCGCGCGTGGTGATCGAATGCCTCGACTTCGGCGAGTTCATCCGCTGCTACGACAGCGACGGCACGCTCTTCTACCTCGACCCGCCCTATTGGGGGTCGGAGGGCGACTACGGCAAGCACCTCTTCAGCCGTCAGGATTTCCAGCGCCTGGCTGACATCCTGACGGGCATCAAGGGCCGCTTCGTCATGTCGATCAACGACGTGCCCGAAATCCGCCAGATCTTCGGCTGGGCCCGCATCGAGGAGGTCCAGACCACCTACACCATCGGCAGCAAGGGCGCGAAGCCGGCGGCGGAACTTATCATCCGGGGTGATGCGCTTTGAACTGGCTGGAAATGCGTTGTTGCGGTTGCCGGCGCCTGCTGTTCAAGACGACGGCAGGCGCCTTCGCGGGCGCGGTGCAGATCAAATGCCCGCGCTGCAGCGCCTTCAATCACCTGAGGCCCGAGAGCCCGAACCCGCAGCGGCAGGACCGCGATGGAAAGGACCTCTCGTGTGGCTGTTCGTCCCACCGAAAGACATGAAGAGCTTCGCGGCATCAGCCTTTGCGCCGGCGTCGGAGGCCTCGATCTCGGCCTGCACCTCGCAGAGCCCGGATACCGCACTGTGTGTTATGTCGAGCGAAACAGTTTCGCCGCGGCCACTCTCGTGGCGAGGATGGCAGATGCGTCCCTGGCTCCGGCTCCTGTCTGGGACGATCTGCGATCCTTCGACGGCCGCCCTTGGCGCGGCCGCATTCATCTCGTCTCTGCCGGTTATCCCTGCCAGCCCTTCAGCCTTGCCGGAAACCGGCTCGGTGCAGACGACCCCCGACACCTCTGGCCCGAAGTTGCCCG
>JACZKR010000342.1 GCA_014859945.1 Paracoccaceae bacterium
CCATCGGCAGGTCGCTGCCGCCCACCCGCTCGGCCCCCGGCACCGGGAAGGCCGCCTCGGCCACGCGGCTGGCGTGATCGCCCTCGGCCTCGACATAGCTCAGCCGGATACGGTCTGCCGTCTCGCCGGCAGGCGCGCGGACCAGTTCGGCGCTGCCCTCGACATCGGGCGACAGGGCCAGCCGGTCAGGATCAAGCGGCACCGCCCCCCCGCCATCGCGCCGCGAAAACCGCAAGGCACCTTCACGCTCGGCAACTTCGGTCGCATGGGCCAGCAGCAAGGGCTGCAAGGCGGCGCGCGCCGTTCCGGGGTCGGACAGCGCATAGCCGCGCACCACCCCTTCCACCCCCACCGTTTCGGCATCCGCCACCCCGGCGGCAGCACAGATTTCATCCAGCACCGCCGCCAGAGGCTGCCCCGCCGCCCGGCCGTTCAGCCAGTGGCCAGCCTCGTAATTCGCGGCATCCTGCCAAAGCGCGCCATCGGCCGGAAAGGCGGGAAACGGCCGCGCATCCCAGGCCCAGACCAGCGAGCGGGCAAAATCCACCATCGGCCCGCCATAAACCGGCGAAACCGGATTTCGGGCAGGGTCGGTCCAATGGGCATGCATCGCCTGCAGATAGGCCAGCTGCATCAGGTCATCGCGCCGCCCGTCCGAATAGACCGGCAACCCGGATTCCGAGGATTTGGGGTCAAGGAAGCGGTTGGGCTGGTTCGCGCCCTTGTCTACCGCCGCGCAGCCGTATTCGGTAAAGCGGATGGGTTTCGACCCCGGCTGCCACGCCGTCGCCACCGCCTGCCGCACCCCGCCGATCCGCTCATGATGGGCATTCGCCCACCACCCGGCCAGGTCCTTGACGCGATAGACCCAGGGCTCGCCCTCGGCCCCGTCCTCGATCGGCAGGCGGCGCTGCGCTTCGCGGCCGTTCGGGTCATCGTAGTACCAGTCGAACCCCTCGCCCCCGGCGATATTGGCGCGCAGGTAGTCGGGGTTGCTGGCGCCGCCCCAATGGGCATCGGCATGGCCCTCGCCGTCCCGCCAGTCGGCCAGCGGCATGTAATTGTCGATGCCGACGAAGTCGATATTGGCATCGGCCCAAAGCGGATCGAGCGGAAAGCGCAGATCGCCCCCCGCCTGCTGCCCGGCATATTCCGTCCAGTCAGCCGCATAGCCGATCTTGACCGACGGCCCCAGAATCGCCCGCACATCCGCCGCCAGCGCCCGCAGCGCCTCCACCGCAGGATGGCTCGCCGCCCCCCGGACCTGCGTCAGCCCCCGCATCTCGGAACCGATGCAGAAGGCCTCGACCCCGCCCGCCAGCGCGCAAAGCCGGGCATAATGCAGGATGAAGCGCCGGTAGCGCCATTCATCCGGGCCGGCATAGCCGATCTGCCCGCCCGAAACGCTGAAATCCGCCGGGCTGGCCGTGCCGAAGAACGCCGCCACCTCGGCATCGGCCGTCGCCGTGCCCTCGGGGCTGCCGGGCCGTCCGGCCGCAACGGATTGAGTGATCCGGCCGCGCCAGGGCAGAACCGGCTGATCTGCCGCCTCCGACCACGGGTCGGGCAGACCGTTGCCGGCCAGCTGCTCCATCAAGAGGAAGGGATAGAAGGTCACCGCCTTGCCCGCCGCCTTTAGCGCAGCGATGGCCTCAAGC
>JACZKR010000343.1 GCA_014859945.1 Paracoccaceae bacterium
GCCGAACCCTTTGCGCCCAAGCCGCAGCCGGTCGCCACGCCGCTGCCGCCCTCGGCCCCGGTGACGCCACCCGCCGCCGCGCCTTCGGGCGACGTGGCCACGCTGCTGGATGCGATCTGCAAGGGCGCTGGCCTGCCCGCGGGCAGCCTGAACGCAGTTGATCCGGCGCTTCTGGGCGAAGAGATCGGGAAATGCCTGCGCATCGCCACCGAAGAGCTGATGGCGCTGCTTGGCGCCCGCGCCGCCGCCAAGCAGTTCGTCAAATCTTCCAGCCGCACCATGATCGGCGGCCTGAACAACAGCCCGCTGAAGTTCAAGCCCAGCGCGATCGAAGCGATGCAGACCATGTTCGTGCAACGCTCGGAAAGCTATCTTAACTCAACCGCCAGCTTCCAGCAGGGCTTTGACGACATCAAACGCCACCAGACCGCGGTTTACGCCGCGATGCAGCCCGCGCTGGCCCGCCTTCTGGAAGACCTTGCCCCCGAGGCGATTGAAGACAAGGCCTCGGGCGGGCTGATGTCGTCGAAGAAGGCGAATGCTTGGGATATCTTCGTGGCCCGCTGGGATGCCAAGACTCATCCCTATGACAACGGCATGCTCGATGTGTTCCTGGCCTACTTCGCCGATGCCTATGACGAGGCCGTCAAGAAGACCGGTGGGTAAGGTAAGGAATGCCTGCCTCGGCCTTCGCGCTGATTGACCGCGCCTAGGGCCATCGCTACCATCACGGGCAAGTTATTCGTTCGAGGTGTTCCATGACCTGCCCCTTGCCGCTTCCCCACCGGGATGCCGCATGGCCCAACCGCCAGCCATCCCGGCCCTCGCGCCGTGAAATTGGCTGCGCGCAAGGGGTTGGCCATGAAGCTTGATGAGATTCTGACGCCGGTTTCGGCCGATGCGCCCTGCGGTGAAGACCTGCTGGCAGCCGACGATCCCGACTTTGTCGATTACTATTTCAACGTCGAGGACCGGCTTCCCACCAGCTATTTCAACCTGGCTTCGGGCACGCTTTTCGACCCGCGTTCGGTCGATCACCGGGGCGAGACGGCGCAGATCGACGCGCTTCTGAAACGCAGCCGCGACCTGCGCCTTCTGGGGATCGAAGCCAAGTTCCAGATCCTCGCCGGCCGGTTCAAGGGCTGGGCCGATGCGGTGCAGGGCATGATCGGGCTGATGCGCGACCATCCCGACGAGGTGCATCCCACCGACCCGATGGAGCGCCAGAACGCGCTGGAGGAACTGAACGCCAACGCCACGATCGTCGCGCCCCTGGACTATGCGCCGCTGATCACCGACCGGCGGGTGGGCGACGTGCTTTATCGCGGTTATGGCACCGCCACCGGCAAGCTGACGCTGCGCGAGGATGAAACCCCGGGCGACAGCAACGGCATCCTGATGGCCATCGGCTCGTCCGAAAACATCGCGGCGGTCGATGCGCTTTACGCCACGCTGACCGGCATCCGCGACGGGCTGAAGGCGGTCACCGCCATCTGCCAGAGCGGATCAAAGCCCTTCATGCCGCGCTTCGACCGGCTGCAGGACAAGCTGGGCGACATGATCGCCATGATCGAAGCCGCGCGGTCCGACCTTGCCGGCGCCGCCGCGACCGAAGATCAGGCCGGCGCAGCGGGCGACGTGGCCGAAGACAGCAGCGTCTCGGTTCCGGTTGCGGGCGGCGGCGGGCAGACCATCACCGTCACCACCCAGGTCGGCGACATTCCCGACCACCGGGCCGCCTACCGGGCGCTGAAGGCGCTGGAGAACTACTTCGTCACGACCGAGCCTTCGTCGCTGGCGCTGCTGCTGGTCACCCAGTCGCGCGTCCTGATCGGCCGGCCGCTGGTCGAGGCGATCGACGCGCTGCTGGAAGACAACTCTAACCGCGCGACGCTGACCTTCGGCACCGAAGAGGGTTTCGCCCTGTCGATGTACCGGATGCGCGACCTTGCCACCCTGTCCGGCATCCCCTCGAATGAGTCGCTGGGTGAGTGGCAAGAGGGCGATCCCGACCCGGTCGAGATCCTGTCGCGGGACCATGCCGGCATCGTTCTGAAACAGATTGAAGACTTCTTCCGCCAGCGTGAGCCGGCAAGCCCGATTCCGATCCTGCTGTTCAAGGCCCGGAACTTCCTGACCAAAGACTTCCATTCGCTGGTGCGGGAACTTCTGCCGCCCTCAAGCTGACCCATCCGGGGTTGCCCCCCGAAACGTAAATTTGTTGACTCGTTTGCCCCGTTGCGGCTCTCATCGAAGAAAAAGAAAACTGGGAGATTTCCATGGCCACTGCAGACTCCGCAACGGGTTTCATCAAGCGCAACCGCCCGCCGCGCGTTCAGATTTCCTATGCCGACCCCATCGAGTCCAACCGTCAGGTCGAACTGCCCTTCGTCATGGGCGTGATGGCCGATCTGTCGGGCAACGCCTCGAAGATCGAAAAGGCCCCGGTGGGCGAACGTGAGTTCACCCAGGTCAGCCAGGACACGCTGGATGACTTCATGGGCAGCATCCAGCCCGGGCTGGCGCTGAACGTTGACAACAAGCTTGACCCCGAAACGGGCGGCAAGCTGTCGGTCAACCTGAACTTCAAGAAGATGGCCGACCTCTCGCCCGGCGAGATCGCCCGTCAGGTTCCCGCCCTGGCCAGCCTGCTGGAAGCCCGCCAGCAGCTTGCCAACCTTCAGCGCTACATGAACGGCAAAGCCGCCGCTCAGGATCAGCTGAAGGCGCTGTTGCAGGACCCCAAACTGATGGCCGCGCTGGCCGAACGCCGCGACGCCGCCAAGGACGGCGAAGGTTCGGCGGAATGAATTTTCGGGCGGCCGGCCCATTGAGCGCCGGCCCCGCGGTCAGCCAACACTCACATTCGGACATTTGATATGGCAACTGAACTCGAACGCGGCGCCGGTGGTGGCGCAGGGGCATTGGCAGAACTCGATGAGTTCTCGTCCATCCTCAAGCAGAACTTCAAACCGCGCACCGACACGGCTGCGAAAGAGGTCGAGAACGCGGTCTCGACGCTGGTGCGCGAGGCGCTGTCGGATGACAGCGTGATCGCCGATGACATCCTCGACACCATCGACGCGATGCTGGCCAAGCTTGACGCCAAGCTGTCGGCCCAGGTGAACGAGATCATCCACCACGCCGAATACCAGAAGCTGGAAAGCGCCTGGCGCGGTCTGGCCTACACCATCAACAACTCCGAGACCGACGCCTCGCTGAAGGTCAAGGTGATGAACGTCTCGAAGTCGGAACTGGACCGTGAGCTGCGGATGTATCCGGGCGCCAAATGGGATCAGTCGCCGCTGTTCAAGAAAGTGTATGAGGCCGAATTCGGCCAGCTGGGCGGTCAGCCCTTCGGCGCGCTGGTGGGCGATTACTACTTCGACCACTCCTCGTCCGACGTGCGCCTGCTGCGCGACCTTGGCAAGATTGCCGCGGCCTCGCACTGCCCCTTCATCACCGCGGCCGGCCCCGCCCTTCTGGGCATGGACAGCTGGAACGAACTGGGCAACCCGCGCGACCTGTCAACCTTGTTCGACACGCCCGATTATGCCGGCTGGAACAGCCTGCGCGACAGTGAAAACTCGCGCTATCTGGCCGTGACCCTGCCGCGCGTGCTGGCCCGTTCGCCCTATGGCCAGAACGGTGAACCGGTGGACGAGTTCAATTTTGAAGAAACCACCGACGGGCACGAAGGCAAGAACTATGCCTGGATGAACGCGGCCCATGCGATGGCCGTGAACATCAACCGCGCCCACAAGGAATACGGCTGGACGGTGCAGATCCGCGGCGTGCAGTCGGGTGGCGAAGTGGCCAACCTTCCGGTCCACAACTTCGACACCGGCGACGGTTCGACCGACATGAAGTGCCCGACGGAATTCGCCATCAGCGACCGCCGCGAGGGCGAACTGTCGAAGTCGGGGATCATCAGCCTCGTCCACCGCAAGAATACCGACCGCGCGGCCTTCATCGGCGCGCAAACGCTTTATCGCCCGAAGAAGTATCAGGACGAACAGGCGACCGCCTCGGACAACGTGTCGTCGCGCCTGCCCTATATCTTCGCCGTGTCGCGCTTCAGCCACTACCTGAAGTGCATGGTGCGCGACATGATCGGGTCGAACAAGGAACGCGACCAGCTGCAGCGCGAGCTTCAGCAGTGGGTCAGCGGCTATGTTCACGGCTCCCCTGCGAATGCTTCGGAGCGTGACAAGGCACTTCTGCCTCTGGCGGCCGCCAAGGTTGAGGTGATCGCGGACGAAGAGAACCCCGGCTATTACGTCGGAAAGTTCTTCCTGCGCCCGCACTTCCAGCTGGAAGGCATGGATATCGGCATGTCGCTGGTGTCCAAGCTTCCGGGCGCGAAATGACTTAACCAACCCCCGGCGGATGACCTCCGGGACCAATTGATTGAAAAGGAGTCTCAAAATGGCTGTCGAAATCTTCCTCTCTCTGGACGACGTCGAAGGCGAGTCTGCAAAGAACGGCTTCCAGGGCAAGATCGACCTGCTGAACTACAGCTGGGTGTCCTCGCAGTCGGCCACGCGTCAGCACGGCACGGGCGGTGGCTCGGGTCAGGCCAACGTCGGCGACATCTCGATCTCGAAGTACATGGATAAGGCGACGCCGGTCATGTACAAGGCGCTGCTGGACGGCAAGCACTTCAACAAGGGCAAGATCACCGTCCGCAAGGTCACCGGCGGCAAGCCGCTGGACTATCTGACCATCGAGCTGGAAGAGATCATCATCTCGTCCTACCAGACCGGTGGCGGCTCGGGTTCGGATGACCGGATCTACGAAAACATGACCCTGAACTTCCGCGCCTTCAAGATGGAATACATCGTCCAGGAAGGCTCGGGCGCCGGCAAGGCCAAGGTTCCGGTGCAGTACGACATCTCGGTCGGCCCGCAGGCCTGATCGACACGGTCAACGCAGATTTGCCGGGCGCGTCAGCGCCCGGCATCCTCATGGCGGGCCAGCGGGACGCGCGCCCCGGCTCCGTCCCGGAAGAAGATGGCGCAAGGGTCCGATGAAACAGCGCGGCGAAGGCTACTTCCAGATCTCGCTCATGAACGTCTTTCGCAACGCCGCGCGAGAGCGTGATGCAGGCAAGACAGCCGAAGAGATGACCGAAGACGGCCGCATCCTGTCGGTCCGCAGTCTGGAACGGCGCGAGGGCGCCAGCCAGGCCACCCTGCGAGAACATCTGGCGCAGGATCTTGCCAACCTGATGGCGACCATCAACCTTGAATCCACCCTGCCGCTGGACGGGCTGGACCATGTGCGCCGCTCTGTGCTCAACTTCGGCATGGCAGACCTGACCCACATGACAACCGAAGACGTGCGCCGCAACCGGCTGGCCAATGACCTGAAGAAGGCGCTTCTGGCGCATGAGCCGCGCCTTGTGGCCGAAACGCTGAACGTCAAGCTGCGGTCCAGCAGTTCGACCAACCACCATGTCGCCTTCGACATCACCGCCGAGATGGCGGCCAAGCCGGTGGACGTGCCGCTGGAATTCGTGGCCGAGATCGACACCGGCGTCGGCAAGGTCGCGCTGACCAACCTGACGGTGCGGTGATGGACCGCGCCTTTCTTGATGCCTACAACCGCGAACTCGCGCTGCTTTACGAAGGCGCGAAGGAATTCGCCGAGGATTACCCCGGCATCGCCGAACGTCTGGGCGGGCTGACGCAGGACAACCTTGATCCGGCCGTGGCGGGCCTGCTGGAAGGGGCGGCCTTCATGGCGGCCCGGGTCCAGCTGAAGCTGGATACCGAGTTCGAAACCTTCACCAGCGAGTTGCTGGAACAGCTTCTGCCGAACTTCATGGCGCCGACGCCCGCCGCCGTACTGGTGCAGGCCGAACCCAACTATGCCGATGATGAGCTTGAGAAGGGCCGCACTTTCCCGCCCGGCTCTTACATGGATGCGCGGTATGTTGACCGTGACCAGCGCATTTCCTGCCGGTTCCGCCTGTCGTCCGAACTGCGGCTGTGGCCGCTGCAGATCACCCAGGCGCGCATGGTTTCGGGCGCGACGGCGTTTCAGGCGCTGGGGCTGGATGTGGCGCGCGGCACGGCCGGCGGGCTGATCCTGTCGTTCCAGCGCCCGCTGCCGCCCAACACCAAGGTGGACAAACCCAAGCCCGTCGCACCGATCCAGGTGGACAGCCTGCCCATCCACATTGTCGGCGAACCGGCCGAGTGCATCGCGCTTTACGAACATCTCTTCACCAACACCCGCCGGATCACCCTGCGCTACATGGACAAGCGCGGCGATGCGGTCTTTCTGCCGATGCCGGCCGACGCGCTCAGCCAGATCGGCTTTGACGAGGAAGAGGCGATCTATACCGAGGATACCCGCGTCTTCCGCGGCTTCTCGCTGCTGCGTGAGTTCTTCCAGTTTCCCCAGAAATTCCTGGGCTTCCGGCTGAACGGGCTGTCGCAGGTGCTGCCCCGGGTCCATGGCGGGACGTTCGACATCCTGATCGAGCTGGACAACATCCGCCCCAGCCTGCCCGCCCGCATCACCGCCGAGCATTTCCGTCTGTTCGCCGCCCCGGCGGTCAATCTGTTCGAGGAAGCCTGCTCGACCGCCAAGCTGGACACCATGCGCCACGAATTTCTGGTGCAGGCCGACAGCAGCCCGGCCTCGCACTACGAAGTCCACCGCATCCGCGAGGTCTTTGCCTATTTCGCCGACGTGAAAACCAAAGTGCCGGTGCATCCGCTGTACGGCATCCCCGCCGATGTGACCAACCCGCGCGAGGCGCTGTATTTCACCGCGCGCCGCCGGCCCCGCCGCCTGACCGCCAAAGAGAAACGCTTTGGCAAGGTGCAGGGCTATACCGGGACGGAAACCTTCATCTCGATCTACGAACCCGGCCATCTGGACAGCGAAGAGCGGGTGAAGCGGCTTCAGATCAAGCTGATCTGTTCCAACCGGCATCTGCCGCAGTTCCTGCCCATCGCGCAGGGCGGCACCGACTTTCGCATGAACGACGACACCTCGCTGCCGCTGCGCTGCATCGCCGGCCCCACTGCCCCGCGCGAAAGCGTGGCCGAGATCGAACGCAACGCCCCCCACCGCATGACCGCCGGCCCGGTGCATTGGCGGCTGCTCAGCTACCTGTCGCTCAGCTATCTGGGCCTCGACAACCGCGGCAGCCGCGATCAGGGCGCCGCGCTGCGCGAGTTGCTGTCGCTGTTCACCGACATTTCCAGCCAGGTCACCGAACGGCAGTTGCAGGGGCTCAGTTCGGTTTCCGCCCGCCCCGTCACCCGGACCATCCGGCGCGGCGGCGGCTATCACGCGGCGCGCGGCACCGAAGTGACCGTGGTCTTCGACGAACGCGCCTTCGAAGGCTCGGGCGTGTTCCTTCTGGCCGCCGTGCTGGACCGCTTCTTTGCCGAATATGCCTCGGTCAACAGCTTTACCCAACTGGTGCTGCGCAGCGATCAGCGCGGCGTGATCAAGACATTCCCGCCCCGCGGCGGTCAGGGGCCGCTGCTGTGAGCCTGGACGAAGACGCCAGCCCCCGCCCCGTCAGCCCCCGGCGCCGGGCGCTGCTGGACGATCCGACGCAGTTCGGCTTCCTGTCGCTGATGCGCGAACTGGAGCGCGGCCGCCCCGACCTTCCGCGCATCGGCCGCAACCGCAACCTGCGCGAAGAAACCGTCCGGCTGGGGCAGGAACCGTTTCAGGCCTTCCCTTCGTGCAACGTCAGCCTTGCGCGCGAACGCGACGACGGGCGGCTGCGCATCCGGTCGAACTTCCTTGGATATTTCGGCCCGCAGGGGCCGCTGCCGCTGAACATGACGGCCGAGATCTATCAGTGGTATCTGCACCGCGACGAAGCCTTCGTGCGGCTGGCCGACATTTTCACCAACCGCTTCCAGCAGCTGTTTTTCCGCGCCTGGTCGGATTCGCGCGGCATCACCCAGTTCGACCGCCCCGATGACGACCGCTTCCGCATCTATGTCGGCGCCCCTCTGGGCCATGCCAGCGCCGCGCTGCGCGACCGTGGCACCGTGCCCGATCTGGCCTGGCTGCCGGTGGCGGGCATCACGCTGGGCCGGGTCAAAAGCACCGTCCGCCTGCGCCAGTTGCTGCAATCGCTCTGCCGCGTCTCGATCACCATCGAGGAATACATCCCCTCCTGGCTGACCTTTGAGCCGTCGGACCTTAGCCGCGTCGGCATGACCGGGGCCTCGCTGGGCCGCGACTGCCGGCTGGGGTCGCGCGTGCAAAGCGTGAACGAACGCATCCGTGTCTCGGTCCGCACCGAAAGCCTTGCCGAATACCAAAGTTTTCTGCCCGGCGGGGCCAATTTCACCCGCCTGACCGAACTTCTCTTCTGCTATCTTGGCCACGAGGTCGAAGTTGAAATCGCCCCCTCGCTGCCCGCCGATCAGGTGCGCGGCATGGCGCTGGGGAAGTCGGGGGCGCTTGGCTGGACCGGATGGATTGCACCGCCCCCGGCGGAACCGGGAACCTACCGCAGCGATGCGGTCTTTTCGTCCGAACGACGGACGGCATGAGTTTGAACAAGAAAAGACAGGGATAGGATCATGGCCGATATCAGTCTTGAAACAGTTGCCGGTAAGTTGAACCGCGTCGGGTATGACGCCTTCCTGCAATCGCTGCGCCACGCCCGCGGCGAGGGGAACCGCAATGTCGAGTTGTCGCACTGGCTGTTCCACATCCTGCAGAACCCCAAGTCCGACATCTCGGTGACGCTGGACCACTTCAAGCTGGACAAGGCGAAGCTGACCAAGGACCTGGGCACGATCATCGACAGCCTGCGCAAGAACGCCACCGAGATGCCGCAGATCAGCGAACAGCTGACCGATGTGCTGGACCGCGGCTGGCACTATGCCACCCTGATGTTCGGCGAGGCGCAGATCCGCACCGGCCATATCCTTGTCGCCGCGCTGAAGAACACCTCGCTGAAGCGCGAACTGGTGCAGATGTCGAAGGTCTGGGGCGAACTGAACGTCGATACCCTGGTGAATGAGGCGCGCACCGCCTGGGCCGACAGCGACGAAGAAGACATGCGCCCGATGGACGGCACCGGCATCGGTGCCGGCGGGGCAGGCACGGCAGCAGCGCCCGGTCAGGGCGGCACCACCGCGCTTGGCCGCTTTGCTGTGGACATGACGGCGGTTGCCGCCTCGGGCAAGATGGACCCGATCGTCGGCCGTGACGACGAGATTCGCCAGATCATCGACATCCTTCTGCGCCGCCGCCAGAACAACCCGATCCTTACGGGTGAGGCCGGGGTGGGCAAGACCGCCGTTGTCGAGGGCTTCGCCCAGCGTCTGGCCGCCAACGAAGTGCCGCCCAAGTTGCAGGGGACCAAGCTTTTCATGCTTGACCTTGGCCTGATGCAGGCCGGCGCCAGCATGAAGGGCGAATTCGAACAGCGCCTGCGCTCGGTCATCGACGAGGTGCAGGGCAGCCCGGTTCCGATCATCCTCTTCATCGACGAGATTCACACCCTGATGGGCGCCGGCGGCGCGGCCGGCACCGGCGATGCCGCGAACCTGCTGAAACCGGCGCTGGCGCGCGGCACCCTGCGCACGGTCGGCGCCACCACCTGGATGGAATACGCCAAGTATTTCGAGAAAGACCCGGCGATGACCCGGCGCTTCCAGCCGGTGATGATTGATGAGCCGACCATCGACCGCGCCTGCTACATGCTGCGCGGCATCCTGGAACCGATGGAGACGCACCACGGCGTCCGCATCTCGGATGAGGCGGTGGTGGCGGCCGTCAACCTGTCGGCCCGCTACCTGCCTGCCCGGCAACTGCCCGACAAGGCGGTATCGCTTCTGGATACGGCCTGCGCCCGCGTGGCGATCAGCCAGTCCACCGTGCCCGCCGCCATCCAGGATTCCAAGGCCCGCATCGCCGGCATGGAAACCGAACTGGCCGCCAAGGAACGTCAGGCCGATCTGGGCGAGGATGCCGGCAACCGCGTGGCCGAAATCCACGACCTTCTGGCCAAGGAACGCGCGCTGCTGGCCAGCCTCGAAGCCGACTTCCAGGAAGAAAAGGGGCTGGTCGATCAGCTTCTGGGCATCTGGAAGAAGATGACCGGCGGCACCCCCAAGGCCGAAGCCCCCGCCGGCGCGGCCGAACCCGCCGTGCTGGAAGGCGATGTGGAATCCGAGCCGCAGAACCTGCGGCCGCAGGCGATGGAAAGCGTCAAGCGCCTGCAGGCCCGCCCCGCCGACAGCCGCAAGATCTATGCCCATGTCGATGCGCAGGCGGTCGCCGCCGTGATCTCGGACTGGACGGGCATTCCCGCCGGCAAGATGGTCTCGGACGAGTTGCAGGCCATCCTCACCCTTGCCGACCGCCTGAAAGAGCGCGTCATCGGTCAGGACCACGGGCTTGAGATGATCGCCAAGCGCATCGAAACCGCCAGCGCCAAGCTGTCCAACCCCAACAAGCCGATCGGCGTCTTCATGCTCTGCGGCCCCTCGGGCGTCGGCAAGACCGAAACCGCGCTGGCACTGGCCGAGGCGGTTTATGGCGGCGAACAGAACGTCATCACCATCAACATGAGCGAGTTCCAGGAGGCGCATACCGTCTCGCTGCTGAAAGGCGCACCTCCGGGCTATGTCGGCTACGGCGAAGGCGGCCGCCTGACCGAGGCGGTGCGGCGCAAGCCCTATTCGGTGGTGCTGCTGGACGAGGTCGAGAAAGCCCACAGCGACGTGCATGAACTGTTCTTCCAGGTCTTCGACAAGGGCATCATGGAAGACGGCTCGGGCCGCCAGATCAACTTCAAGAACACGCTGATCCTTCTGACCTCGAACGTGGGCACCGAGGTGATCATGGACATGGCCGACAAGGGCGAAACCAAGCCCGAGGTCGAGGCACTGGAAGAGGCGCTGAAGCCCTACCTCACCCGCGTCTTCCCGCCCGCCCTTCTGGGCCGCATCGTGACCATCCCCTACTTCCCGCTGTCGACCGAGGTTCTGGGCGGCATCACGAAGCTGAAGCTGAACGCCATCGTCAAGCGGATGAAGGAAAACCACAACGCCAAGATGACCGTCTCGGACGAGGTCATCGCCCATATCGTCGAACAGTGCCGCGACCCCGACTCGGGCGGCCGCATGGTGGACAACATCATTACCAACACCATCCTGCCCAAACTTTCGCGTGAGGTGCTGAACCGCATGGTCGCCCAGACCGAGATGCAGGGCGTCACGCTGGTGATGAAAGACGGCGAAATCGGCTACGACTTCGCCTGACAGGGCGCGCAATGCAAAGGGGCGGCGGCAGGTCCGCCGCCCCTTTGCATTGCATCTTTCCGGCGCCAGCCGATCAGGCCGGGGTGCCGATCAGCGTGGCGATTATCTTCTGATAGGCCTGCACTTCGGGCGGCAGTGCTGCCACCACCGGCAGCGCTCCGCCGCCCTTGTGGTTCATCTTCAGCTCGGCCCATTCCTTGATATAGGCCACCGTCCGCCCCTTCAGGAACGGGTTGGCGCTGATCACACCGGAGCCCATCACATCGCCCACCAGCGATTCATCCGGGGATGACAGCACCACATGCGCGCCCTCAGCCCCCAGGAAGTGGCACAGGTACAGCCGCCCCGCCGTAATGTCATGCCCGCGCGCCTTAAGGTAAGCCTCGCCCTCACGCGCCAGCGCCGTGACCATCTCGCGGCTCAGCGTCGGGTCGTTGCGCAGGGCCAGCAGTTCCTCGCGGCTCATCGATCCGGCAAGGTCGGGGCGATACTGCTTCATCATCCGCAGCCAGGTGCTTTCGATGAACTGGCCCAGACCGGTCGCGCTGGACAAGGGGTTCTTGGCATCGGCCTTGCCGCCCGATTCCACGCGGATGATCTGATCAACCAGCGTTTCCACCGCCGAACTGGCCGACCCCGCCATCACCGTGCCGCCGGCGCTGAACGGGTCAACCGCCTCGCCGCCCTCATACAGCTCGAAGTGCAGATGGGGGCCGGTGGACTGGCCGGTGGTGCCGACATAGCCGATCAGCTGCCCCGCCGTCACCGGCTGCCCCGATTTCAGCCCCTCGGCAAAGGCGTTCATATGGGCATAGCGCGTCTCGGTTCCGTTCGGATGGCTGATCTTGACCAGATTGCCATAGCTGCCGCCGTCGCCCACAAAGCTGGCCGTGCCGTCAAAGGCCGCCACAATCGGCGTGCCGACAGGCGCAGCCCAGTCGGTGCCCTTGTGCAGCTTGGCCACCTTCAGGATCGGGTGGATGCGCGGCCCGAAGCGCGATGTCAAAACCCCGTTCGTCGGCGTCACCATGCCCGCCCGCAGGCTGACCCCGCCACCGCCCGCGCCGCCCTTGCCGTAGCAGCCATAATCCTCCTTGCCGGTGGGCCGGAAGACGTTGCATTCCAGATCGCGCCCCTCGCCCTTGATCGCGGCATACAGCACCTGCCCCGGCCCCGCGCCTTCGCCGCCCGGGTCGGGGGCGTAAAGCAGGGTCATCTTGTCGCCCGGCGCGGCAAAGCTTTCCATGTCATAGGTCTGCGACAGCATGACGATGGTTTCCGCCACAACGGCCGAAGGCACGCCGTTGCGGATCGCCGCCGAATAGAAGGCATCAAGCAGCCGGTACTTCCGCCCGATATCCGCCGTCGCCCCCGCATCATCGCCCGCGAAGGAAAACAGGTCTTCCTCGACCCAGGGGTCGGCGCCTTCCACCACGCTTCCGTCATCGGCCAGCGCCAGACTGCCGGCATAGCTGTCGCGGGTGTAAAGCGACAGCTGCACCGGCACCCGGACCCCGCCGCGCATCGCACCGCGGAAGGCCAGGATATGCCCCGGAGCCAGCGCCGCCACCTCGGGCACGATGGCCTGACCCTGCTCGACAAAGCGTTTCGCCGCCGCCTCGTCCAGCCCGTTGTCGGTCATCAGCTTGACCAGATCCGCCGGCTCCTTCAGCCGCAGGATGACATCTTCATAAGGCGCGGTGCGGCTGCGTTCGGGCTGGATGAAGGTCAGGCTGGTGGTGTCTTCGATCCGGGTTCGGGTAAAGCGGTCGGGCTGGGCGGCATCGCCCACGCCTTCAATGCTTTCGCCCCAGCTGGCATCATCGCCCTCGACCACCACTTCCTCGGGCGGGGGGGCATCCTCGGCCACAGGTTCGGCCACCGGGGTCGGCTGGCCGATGGGTTGCACCGGGGCCGAGGCGCTGGCCTCACGCTGGGCCTGAAAGAAGGCGAAATCCTCGCGGCTGGAGGGCAGGGTGGTGATCAGCCGCTCTTCGGTGGTGATCATGTCGTCGCTCAGCAGCACCAGATCGCCGCCCGCGCGCTCCGCCGGAATCTCGGCCGGGCGCGGCAGGGTCTTGCGGCGTTCCTCGGCGCCGGTGGTGTCAAAGCGCAGGATCATCGGGTCGCCCGCCAGATCGACGAAGGCGCTGTTATAGGCCGCCGCCGATTCCTGCATGACGCCTTCGTCCTGCACGCCCTGATTTTCCGCCACCTCGCGCGCGGTCGGATGGCCGAAGGTCAGCACCCCGCCGAAATACAGCCCCGTTCCCAGCCCCCCCAGAACGGAAGCGCCGCCGACCCAGAG
>JACZKR010000344.1 GCA_014859945.1 Paracoccaceae bacterium
GTCAATCCGCTGGTCCTGCTTGCCGCCGAACTGGCCGGGGTGGACAAGGTGTACCGGATCGGCGGGGCGCAGGCGGTGGCGGCGCTGGCCTATGGCACCGGAACCATTCAGGCGGTGGACAAGATCACCGGGCCGGGCAACGCCTATGTCGCCGCCGCCAAGCGCCGGGTCTTCGGCCGGGTGGGCATCGACATGATTGCGGGGCCGTCCGAGATTCTGGTGATCTCTGACGGCAGCGCCGATCCGGACTGGCTGGCGCTGGACCTTCTCTCGCAGGCCGAGCATGACGAAAGCGCGCAGTCGATCCTGATCACCCCCGATGCCGCCCATGGCCGCGCGGTGGTGGCGGCGGTCGAGGCGCGGCTGCAGACGCTCGAACGCCGGGCCATCGCGGCGGCAAGCTGGCGCGATTTCGGCGCGGTGATCGTGACCCGCGATCTGGATGAGGCGGCAGCGCTGTCGAACCGCGTGGCGCCCGAGCATCTGGAGCTGTGCGTGGCCGACCCCGAGGCGCTGGCGCAACAGATCACCCATGCCGGCGCGATCTTTCTGGGCGCCTGGACGCCGGAAGCCATCGGCGACTATGTCGGGGGGCCGAACCATGTGCTGCCCACCGCGCGGTCGGCCCGGTTTTCGTCGGGCCTTTCGGTGATGGATTTCCTGAAGCGCACCACCCTTGCCCGCATGACGCCCGAGGCGCTGGCGGCCATCGGACCGGCGGCCGAGCGGCTGGCGATCTCGGAAAGCCTTGAGGCGCACGGGCTGTCGGTGCGGGCACGGCTGGACCGGTTGAACGGCTGAGAATTTCCGGCAAGACTGGCGGCGTCCCGAAGCGGAGGCCCCATGGAACCGGTGCTGTACTACTCGCGCAACCCGAACCCGCGGCTGGCGGCGGCGGTGGCCCGCCATCTGGGCGCCCCGGTGCGGCTGGTCTGGGCCGCGCCGTTTCACCCCGATCATTCGGAGTTTTTCCGCAAGCTGAACCCCAGCCTGCGCATTCCGATCCTGGTCGAGAACGGCCAGTCGCTGTGGGAGGCCGATGCCATCGCCTGCCGGCTGTCGCAGATGGTGGGGTCGGATTTCTGGCGCATGGGGGCGGCGATGCCCGAGATGATCCGCTGGATCAGCTGGGGGAAAGAAAACTTCGTCCGCGCCTGCGACATGGTCAGCTATGAGCGCGGGACGCGGCTGCGCTATGATCAGGGGCCGACCGACCCGGCGATGGTGGCCGAAGGGCTGGCGCGGTTTCATGAGGCGGCGGCGCAGCTGGACGGCCATCTTGCCGGGCGCGACTGGCTGGTGGGCGACAGCCCCAGCCATGCCGATTTTCGCATGGCCACCTTCCTGCCCTTCAACGATGTGATGAAACTGCCGCTGGAGGAGTATCCCGCCGTCGCGGCGTGGGAACGGCGGCTGCGCGGCCTGCCCTTCTGGGACGATCCTTTCGAGGGGCTTGATGCCCCCGCCCTGCCCCCGGTGCGCGACCCGCAGGGCTAGGCCCGGAATCATGACGCCCGCCGGAAACCGGCGGGCGCCCTGCCCTTCGGCATCGGCAAAATCAGCGGTAGATCATGTGGATGAGCTCCGCCCAGGACGGCGCGGGCGGGCCGTCGCAATAGGTCTTGATGCCGTCAAGGCAGGGCAGCGCCTCGGCCTTGTTGCCCGTTGCGGTGAAGGCGGCAAGCCCCGCCAGCAGCGCCAGAACCGTCATCTTCATCGTCGATCCTCCATCCTCGGACGGGGAAATCCCGCCGGAAGGTCATGCCTTCGAAGCAAGGATCGGGCCGGGGCCGATCACGCGCCACTCACATTCGCGGCAGCCGGGCGGGATGTGCCCGGGGCGCAACAGCCGGCCCCGATCGGGAATTCCGCGTGGCCGCCATTGCGGGCTTGAACGACCGCCTGCCATCGGGCATCACGTTAGCCGCGGGAGGAGACCGCAGAAGGACCATGCGCATGAACCGCATCTGCCATATCGAGATCGACGAGCGGGGGCTGGTGCGCCCCACGCCCGAGATCGAGCAGGAACGCAAGGTCGCGATCTTCGACCTGCTGGAGGAGAACCGCTTCAACCTGCCCGTCCGCGACGACCGGCAGGTGCCCGCCGGTCCCTACCGGCTGGGCCTTGCGATCCGCGAGGGGCGGCTGGTCTTTACCGTGGCGACCGAGGCTGAAAAGCCGGTGGGGGAATTTCACCTGTCGCTGGGGCCGTTCCGGCAGGTGGTGAAGGATTACTTCCAGATCTGCGAAAGCTATTTCGACGCGGTGAAACGCCTGCCCCCCAGCCAGATCGAGGCCATCGACATGGCGCGGCGCGGCATCCACAACGAAGGCGCCCGCGTGCTGCAGGAACGGCTTGAGGGCAAGGCCGAGGTGGATATCGACACGGCGCGGCGGCTGTTCACCCTGATCTGCGTCCTGCATTGGGGGTGATGGTGTCGCGCGTGCCCCAGTCCGTGCTGTTCTGCTGCGACCACAACGCCGTCCGCTCGCCCATGGCCGAGGCCCTGATGAAGAAACTGCACGGCCGGCGCGTCTATGTGCAGTCGGCCGGGGTGAAGAACGATCTTGAGGTGGACGGCTTCTCGATTGCCGTCTGCAAGGAGATCGGGGTGGAACTGTCGCGCCACCGTTCGCGCAGTTTCGAGGAAATGCAGGAATGGGGCGACGATCTGGGGCAGTTCGACCTGATCGTGGCGCTGTCATCGGCCAGCCAGCACATGGCGCTGGAACTGACGCGGCACTGCCATATCGAGGTGGAATACTGGCCCATCGTCGATCCGACGGCACTGGGCGAAACCCGCGAGGCCAAGCTGTCGGCCTATCGCCAGACCCGCGACCAGATCCGCGACCGCATCCTTGACCGCTTCGGCCCGCCCGAGGATGACGTGGCGGCGGCCTGAGCCGGGTGGGCGCGTGCAGGCACAGATGAAAGGCCGCACCTCCGTCCCAATGCTTCCCGTGCCTTTGGCGCAACGACAGGGCAATGCCCGGCCGCCGGGTGGGCAGCCGACGGCGGAACCCCTTGATTCATGGTGCCAGAACTGCCGACGCGGCGCGTCTTGAGACGTTGCGGAATGCCCGCCCGGGGGGCGGTCGGGCATTGCCCGGGGGTGCTTCGTGCTTGATTCCCGGGCGAAAGAAGGCCGCCCGCCCCTCAGGCCGCGCGGGCCTGCAGCAGGCGCGGCAGATTGGCCTCGATCCAGCCGGCAAGGGCCAGAACCCGCTCGGCCGCTTCGGCGCCAAGCGGGGTCAGGGCGTAATCGACATGCGGCGGCACCACCTGATGGGCGTGGCGGCTGATCAGACCGTCACCCTCCAGCACCTGCAGCGTCTGGGCCAGCATCCTTTCGCTGACGCCGCCGACGCGGCGGCGCAGTTCGGAAAAGCGCAGCGTTCTCCCGGCCAGAAGCGCCAGCAGCACCAGCGTGCCCCAGCGGCTGGTGACATGCTGCAGCACGACGCGCGACGGGCAGTCGGCCGCCATCACATTGGCGCGCTGCGCCCGGTCCAGAAAGGCCTGTGCATCTGCGGCAGGAGACATGTGCGCCCTCGGAGTATACTTACAAAATTGTTGGTACTTCCTTTTCGTAAGTAATTGGGCAAATCAGGGGCGTCAACCCTGAACGGAGTTTCCCATGACCATCGCCATCACCGGAGCCACCGGCCAGCTGGGCCGCCTTGCCATTGCCGCGCTGAAGGCGCGCGGGGCCACCCCCATCGCACTGGCCCGCAGCCCCGAAAAGGCCGCCGATCTGGGCGTGCCGGTCCGCACCTTCGACTATCGCAGCGCCGATCCCGCCGCGCTGGCGGGGGTGGAGACGCTGGTGCTGATTTCCTCAAACGACTTCGATGACCGCGCGGGCCAGCATGCCCGGGTCATCGCGGCGGCCAAGGCGGCGGGCGTGGGGCGGATCGTCTATACCTCGATCCTGAAGGGCGATGCCTCACCGATGAAGTATCTTGCGGCCGACCATATCGCCACCGAAGCGACGCTGAAGGCTTCTGGCTTGCCGGCGACCATCCTGCGCAACGGCTGGTACACCGAGAATTACACCGGCAGCCTGGGCGCCGCCCTGGCCCATGGCGCGATGATCGGCGCGGCGGGCGATGCGCCCCTGTCGACGGCGGCGCGCAAGGACTATGCCGAAGCAATCGCAGTCACCGCGCTGGATGCGGCCCATGCCGGCCAGACCTATGAGCTTGCCGGCGACACCGCCTATACCATGGCCGATCTGGCGGCCGAGGTGGCGCGGCAGTCGGGCAAGCCCGTTGCCTGGGTGCCGATGGCCGAGGCCGATTACGCCAAGGCGCTGGAGGGCTTTGGCCTGCCCGCGGGCTTTGCCGCCGCGCTGGCGGATTCCGATGCCAGCGCGCAGAAGGGCGCACTTCATGACACCTCGCGCACGCTGTCGCGGCTGATCGGCCGCCCGACCACGCCCTTCGCCGAAACCGTGCGGGCCGCGCTGGCCTGAGGTCGCTTTCGCGCGCTTGGCGGTGCCTTTCCGGCTTTGACGGCAGGCGGACCCCGTGCCAGAACCACGGGGTCCAACCGCAAGGAGCCGCCATGACCGCCGCCGACACCGCCCGCGCCACGATCGAAGCCTATTACGCTGCCTTCAACGCCGGCAACGCGCAGGGCATGCTGGACGCCGTGACCGGTGACATCGAACATCGGGTGAACGAAGGCGGCATCCGCAGCGGCAAAGAGAAATTCGCCGAGTTCTGCTCGCACATGGGCGTGTCCTACCGTGAGGAACTGCGCGATATGGTGATCTTCGTGAACCCTGACGGCACGCGCGGGGCGGCGGAATTCGTGGTGCATGGCACCTATCTGCAGACCGATCCGGGCCTGCCCGAAGCCCGTGGCCAGACCTATATCCTGCCCGCCGGCGCCTTCTTTGACCTGAAGGGCGGCAAGATTTCCCGCGTGACCACCTTCTACAATCTGGCCGACTGGGTGCGGCAGGTCTCGCATGGTTGAGGTCCGCGCCCTGCACGGGGCCGAGCTTGAGGCCCAGCTGGACGGCGTGGCGGCGCTGCGCATCGCCGTCTTCCGCGACTGGCCCTATCTTTATGACGGCTCGCTGGACTACGAACGGGACTATCTGGCGACCTACCGCGACAATGCCGGCGCGCTGCTGGTCGGCGCCTTCGACGGCGGGCGGCTGGTCGGGGCCTCGACCTCGACCCTGATGGAAGATCACGCGGCCGAATTCGCCGCCCCCTTCCGCGATTTCCACGTTCCGATGACGGCGATCCTTTATGGCGCGGAATCGGTGCTTTTGCCGGAATACCGCGGTCAGGGCATCGGCCACCGCTTCTTTGACCTGCGCGAGGCGCATGCCCGCGCGCTGGGGCGCAGCCATGTCGCCTTCTGCTCGGTTCTGCGGCTGGCCGATCACCCGGCGCGGCCGGCAACCTACCGCACCAATGATGCGTTCTGGATGGGCCGCGGCTATGCCCCCCTGCCCGGCATGCTGGCCGAATTTTCCTGGCGCGATGTCGGCGACACCGCCGAAAGCGTGAAGCCGCTGCAGTTCTGGATGCGCGCGCTCTGACCACCTGGACCACCAGATTCCGTTAGCTATTGAACGGCCAGTCAACTAGGCTGGCCGGGTTATTGTCATCTCCATTGCCAGTGTCCCCGCCCCGAAGCCGAGGAGACCGCCATGAGTTTCAAGAAACCGACAACGCTGCTGCGCCAGGCCAATGTCGCCCTGCACAAGAAGCTGGGCCTCGACGAACCCGTGGACAAGCGCCCCCGCCACACCGACCGGATGACCATTCTCAGCCCCGGCGTGACCATCGCCTATCACAAGCGCAAGGGCGAGGATTACCCCACGGCGCAGATGAAGAACGCCTGCCTTGCCGGCGCCCGCCGCGCCCAGGCCGCCGTGGCCAAGGCCGCCAACGTGCTGGCCGGCGTCTCGATGCTGCGGCAGAAGGAATCCGACATCCTGACCCGGACGCTGGCCGCGCATTTCAACCTGGTCGAGGGCGATCTGGCGAACGGCACGCTGAGCGACAATACCAAGGACAAGTCCTTTGCCCTGTCCGACATGGGCAAGCATGACCGCCGCTGGGTGATCGAGAAGATCCGCAAGCAGATGCTGCATCTGTCGTTCCATCTGAACACCGGCATGTATCTGATCGACATCGACCCGACCAACCGCAAGACCGCCGGCGGAGCGGTGGTGGACCCGACGCAGGCCGACCCGAATGAAGAGGCCTATGTGATCGGCCATACCTCGCTGAAACGCGGCTGCGGTTACCGGAACGGCGAGATTCACATCAACTTTGACGAGCTGAAGACCTATTCGCCGAATTCCTACGCCCGGGTGATCATCCACGAAGCCTGCCACAAATATCTTGAGGCCGACGATCATGAGGTCTTTGACGCCACCGACAATGACAATCACCCCGCCTATGCGCATCAGGGCATCTATGCCAGCCTGCCGCTGCTGCAACGGCTGACCAATGCCGACTGCATCGCCTGGACGGCGATCTCGCTTTATGCCGGGGCGGTGAAGATGGCGACGCCGGCCGCCTATCACCCCGACTGGGAAAACTCCTGACCGCTTGCACCCGGGCGCCGGGCCGGCCATTCTGGGCCGGCTTGCCAAGGGGTGCGCCATGAAGATCGCCGCTGCCGCCTATCCGCTGGATTTCCATGCGGATTTCGCCTCTTACGCCGCCAAGACCGCCGATTGGGTGGCCCGCGCCGCCGATGCGGGGGCGGACCTTCTGGTCTTTCCCGAATACGGGCTGATGGAACAGTCCAGTCTTGCCGGCCGCGCCGCCGCCGCCGGGCTGGAAGACAGCCTGCGCGCCGTCGCCCGGCTGCGCCGGCTGACCGACGGCATGTTCGCCGAACTGGCGCAGGCGCGGGGTCTGCACATCCTCGGCCCCTCGGGTCCGGTGTTCGACGGTGACAGCGCCGTGACGGGCCGCCCGGTCAACCGCGCCACGCTTTTCGGCCCCGGCGGCGTGATCGGCCATCAGGACAAGCAGATGATGACCCGGTTCGAGCGTGAAACCTGGGATGTGGTGCCGGGCGGCCCTTTGCGCGTCTTCGACACCGCGCTTGGCCGCATCGGCGTGCTGATCTGCTATGACAGCGAGTTTCCCCTTCTCGGCCGCGCGCTGGTCGAGGCGGGGGCCGAGATCCTCCTCGTCCCCTCCTGCACCGACACGCTGGCGGGCTTCACCCGCGTCCGCGTCGGCGCCATGGCCCGCGCGCTGGAAGGCCAGTGCATCACCGTCCATTCGCCCACGGTGGGCCTGTGCGACTTCTGCCCCGCTGTTGATGAGAACACGGGCGCCGCCGCCATCTACGGCCCGCCTGACCGCGGCTTTCCCGAAACCGGCATCCTGGCCGAAACCGCGCTCAACATCCCCGGCTGGGCGATGGCCGAGATCGATCTGGAAACCGTCCGCGCCGTCCGCCGCAACGGGCAGGTGCTGAATCATGCCCATTGG
>JACZKR010000049.1 GCA_014859945.1 Paracoccaceae bacterium
GCAAGGCCCCGACCCCCCAAAGGGTGGCCGGCAGCGCGGCGGCATACATGCCGGCGGCAAAGAACAGCGCATGACCCAGGCTCAGCATCCCGGTATAACCGAAAGCCAGGTTATAGCCGGTGGCAAAGACCGCCAGCACCAGCACCCGCGCCAGATTGTTGGCGTGATAGGGCGGCAGGGTCAGGGCCAGCACGCCCACCACCACCAGCACCGCCAGATGGAAAAGCCACACCTTCATGCCCTGGCCCCGAACAGGCCCTGCGGGCGGAACACCAAGACCAGCGCCACCAGAAGCGTGGCGATGATCTTCGACAGCGTGGGCGACCAGAACATCGAGATCACGCCATCCGACAACCCGATCAGCAGGGCCGCCATCAGCGTGCCGCGCAGCGATCCCAACCCGCCGACGATGACGGTGATGAAGGCCAGAAGCAGCGGGTCGCCCCCCATCAGGTAATGCACCTGGCTGATCGGCACCACCAGCACCGCCGCCACCGCCGCCAGCCCCGCGCCCAACGCGAATGTGCCGGCATAGACCCGGTCCACATTGATGCCGAAGGCCCGAGCGGTGGTGCGATCCACCTGCGTCGCCCGCATGATCAGGCCAAAGCGGCTGCGCTGCATCAGCGCCCAGACCCCGGCCAGAACCGCCGCCGCCGCCAGCACGACGAACAGCTTGTAACCCGAATAGCCGAACCACGGCAGCTGCAGCCGCAACTCGAACGGCGCCGCCACCGGCCGGGCATCGGGACCAAAGGTCAGAAGCGCGGTCTGTTCCAGCATGTAAAGAACGCCGATGGTGGCGACGATCACCGCTTCGGGCTCATAATCCAGCCGCTTCAGCACCAACACATCCACCAGCGCCGCCAGTGCCCCCACCACAAGGGGCGCCGCCAGCAGCGCCGCAATCCAGCCCAGCACCGGCGGGCCGGGAACATGGCCCGCCACGAACCACGCGACCACCGCCCCCATCATGAAGAACGCGCCATGCGCCACGTTCACCACGCGCATGACGCCGAAGACCAGCGACAGGCCCACCGCCGTCAGCGCCAGCACCGCGGCCGAGACCAGCCCCTCCATCAGGGCCAGAAGCAGGAAGGGTCCGAAACCCAAATCCTCATCCTCTCTCGATAAATATCCCACGGGGGTCCGGGGGTGTGAAACCCCCGGACGGTCGGGTTCAGAACGACATGGCGGTGTAATCGACCGCGTCGTCATAGGCGCCGTCGGCCATGGCGGTCTGATGCACGCGCATCAGCTTGCCGCCCTGGATCTGGCTGATCGACTGGGTGCCGAAGGCCTGATGGGTCTTGCCGTTGAAGGTCATCGCGCCCTGCGGCCGCTCGATGCCGTAAGGCAGGTCGCTGATCGCCTCCATCGCCTCGACCAGTTTCTGGCGGTCGGCGGGGCCGGCATAGCCGCTGGCCTCGACCGCCTGCTTGATGAAGAACAGGGTCTCCCAGGCGCTGAACATGTGCGAATAGGTCGAGACGTCCTTGGCGTCGGATACGCTGGCGCCGTTGTCGTCCACCCCCACCGCGGCGCGGTAGGCGGCCTCATGTTCGCCCGCGTCGGCGGGTTTCACGCGGGGATGGGCTTCCCAGAAATGGCTGCCTTCCAGGAATTCCAGCCCCGGCGTCGCGGTATCGACGGCCTCGAGCGAATCGACAAAGCCGAACAGCTGCGGCTTCGCGCCCGAGCCGTAGAATTCGCCGAGTTCCTTGACGAAGGTCAGCACGCCCGGCCCGACCATGACGTGATACAGCACCTCGGTATCCGCCGGGATCTGCGCGAAGTAGCGGGTAAAGCTGGTTTCGGTCGGCGGAATGGCGATCTGGGCCAGCATGGTGCCGCCCTGCGCCTCGATCGCGGTCTTGAAGAAGTCGCGGTGGTCATAGCCGAAGGCATAGTCCGGGTAGAACATCGTGACCTTCTTGCCCAGATTGGCCGCGACCCAGGGCGCCATCGAGGAAATCTGGCTGCGCACGTCGGTGATGCCGGGTTGCAGCGTCCAGCGGTTCAGCGCGCCCGAGGCGACGTGATAGCCTTCCGAGCAGACCAGATAAGGCACCTTCAGCTCACCCGCGCGGGGGGCCGAACCCATGACGACATGGCTGAACAGCGTGCCAAAGATCATGTCGCAGCCGTGCTGGCTGGTCAGCTTGTCCACCACTTCGGCGCCGCGCTTGGGGTCGGTTCCATCGTCTTCATAAACGATTTCCACCGGCCGGCCGGCGATGCCGCCCGCATCGTTGATCATCTTCAGCGCCGCATCGGCGGTGCGCTGATACCAGCGGCCATAGCTGGCGCCGATACCCGTGGCATGCAGCTGGAAGCCCAGCTTCAGGGGGGCCGACTGCGCCCAGGAGGGCCGCACCAGACCTGCGCTGCCAGCGATCAGCCCGGCCCCGATGCCGGTCAGAACCTGACGCCGCGACGGCGTGACAAGCATGTTCTTCGTCGTCTTCATGGGTCTCTCTCCGCTGTTGGCGGATGCGGGGGATGGGGCCGCATCCTTGTTGGTTTCATTGGCACTCAAACAAATTACTCAATCTTTTCAGACACCTCGCGCGGTGGACATAAGCCAGAGGCCGAAGATTGTATAGCCCGTCATCAACAGCGTCATCGGAAGGTGCCCCCGCGCGCGCAGCCCCGGCCCCGCCAGTTTCAGCGTCAGCACCACGGCCAGCAGATGCGCGCCAAGGATCGCCGCGAACTGCACGGCATAGACCCCGCGCATGAAGAACGGATCGGTCAGGAACCCGAACGAGATGAAGAAGGGCGGCAGGCCCAGAAACTCATCGCCGCGGAACAGCGGGTCATTCAGCGCCCAAAGCGTGTATTGCCCGGTGGTGATCAGCGTGACGAAGAAATGCGCCACATGATAGCCCGCCGCGATGGCCAGAAAGCTCAGCATCACCGGGCCGGCGTCAAACCCCCCGCCCGCCAGCCAGCGCGACAGCCGCAGCCCGCCCCAAAGGCCCAGCGCCGTGACGGCCCATGCGGCCAGAAGCCCCGCGGTGTTCACCCCCATCACCGCCGAGCGGCCGGTGAATTCCAGCGGGTTTTCCCCGATCAGGCCCAGCCACCAGAAGGTTTCGGCCAGCCCCTCGAAACTCAGCGCGCCAAGGGTCAGGGTGATGAAGGCCATCTGCGACAGGTCCAGCGGCGGCATCCGCATCACCTGCGCGCCCGGCCAGCCGGCATATGTGGCGACCTGCCCGCCCGACCGCTCGCGCCAGAAGGGCGCGATGCGGGAAATCATGGCGAAGAAGACGGTCAGAAACTCGCCCTTCTCCAGCCAGTCTTCGCCCTCTGCCACGGCCAGCACGAGAATCACCGCCCAATAGGCAAGCGCCACCCGGGCCAGATGGCCCGGATCGTCCGGGGCCAGCGATACGATCTGGAACCAGCTGAAACCGGCCATGCCCAGCGCCGCCGGCCAGTGCCCCAGCCGTGACAGGCCAATGCTGCCCTGCCATCCCAGCGCGGTGCGCAGGCTGCGCACCGGCGCCGTCCAGGGGCTGACCGGGCGCCAGAGATTGCCCAGAACCATTGAACCGAAGGGCAGCGCAATCCACACCCCGGTCCAGAACACCAGCGTCATCAGGTTGTGCAGCGGGTCATTGGCACCGAAAACCCCGACGCCGACCAGCACCGCGAAAGCCAGAAAGCCCAGACAAGACGACAGCATCAGCGGCCAACGGTCCGGGCCCCGGTGCAGAAGATGGGCCTGCAACTGCGGCAGCCGGTGGGTCAGCGCGCCCAGCGTCGCCGTCAGCGCCACGGTCAGCGCCGCCCCGGTAATGTAATGCCCGGTGGGCAGCGTCAGGATGACCGAGGGCGGCAGCGCGCAGGCCAGCGCCGAGCCGGGCATCAGGGCAAAGGCTGCTGCCGGAAGCCGTTTCACCGCAGCCCGTCCTCCCCCTTGACCTGATCCATTTCCAGCCCGCCCATCCGGCTGTGCAC
>JACZKR010000345.1 GCA_014859945.1 Paracoccaceae bacterium
GCGGGAGGCGTGGGGATGGCCAAGCAGAGCAGTTTGCCGGAAGATGCGGGCGCCGAGGCTTTTCTGGCGGCGGTTGATCCCGCGCGACAGGACGAAGCGCGGCGGCTGGCGGCGATCTTTGCCGAAGAGACCGGTTTTCCCCCCGTGGTCTGGCCCGGCGGCATTCTGGGCTTTGGCCGCTACGACTACCGATATGACAGCGGACATTCGGGCAGCAGTCTTGCCACCGGCTTTGCCCCGCGCAAGGCCGAACTCGTCATCTACATCCTGCCGGGCTATGCCGGTTTCGGCCCGCTTCTGGAGCGGCTTGGCAAGCACCGGCTGGGCAAATCCTGCCTGTACCTGCGGCGCCTTGACGGGGTGGATGAGGCGGCGCTGCGCGCGCTGATCCGGGCGGGGCTGCAGGATCTGGCGACGCGCTGGGCCATTCATCCGAAGTAGCGCGGCGCCCCGCCCGAACCGGCCGCGCGCGAAACTGGACAATTGCAGACCTCTGTGACAGGGAAGGGCGGTTCAAGGAGCCTTCCGATGACCGTCACCCGTTTCGCCCCCTCGCCCACCGGCTTTATCCATGTCGGCAACCTGCGCACCGCGCTGATGAACTACCTGATCGCCCGCAAGACCGGCGGCACGTTCATCCTGCGGCTCGACGACACCGATCAGGAGCGGTCGAAGCAGGAATACATCGACGGTCTCATCTCGGACCTCGAATGGCTGGGGCTGACCTGGGACCGCGTGGAACAGCAGTCCAAGCGGCTGGACCGCTACCGTGAGGCGGCCGAAGAGCTGAAGAAGGCCGGGCGCTTCTACGAATGCTTTGAATCGCCGACCGAGCTTGATCTCAAGCGCCGGAAGCTTCTGAACATGGGCAAGCCGCCGGTCTATGACCGCGCCAGCCTGAAGCTGACCGATGCCGACCGGGACAGGCTGCGGGCCGAGGGGCGCGACGGCTATTGGCGCTTCCTGCTGGATCAGGAGCGGATCGAATGGACCGACGGCATCATCGGCCCGATCTCGATCGACGCGGCCAGCGTCTCGGACCCGGTGCTGATCAAGGCGGACGGGCAAGTGCTTTATACCTTCGCCTCGTCGGTCGATGACGTGGACATGGGGGTGACCCATATCGTGCGCGGCGCCGATCATGTGACGAACACCGCGACGCAGATCCAGATCATGCAGGCGCTGGGCGGCACCCCGCCCGAATTTGCCCACCATTCGCTGCTGTCCGGCCCGGGGGGCGAGAAGCTGTCGAAGCGCCTTGGTGCGCTGTCCTTGCGTGATCTGCGCGCGTCGGGGGTGGAGCCGATGGCGCTTCTGTCGCTGATGGCGCGGCTGGGATCTTCGAAGCCGGTCGAACTGGCCGGGTCGCTGGATGAACTGGCCGAGGGCTTTGACGTGGGCAGCTTCGGCACCGCGCCGACCGAATTCGACGCGGCGAACCTGTTCCCGCTGACCCGCGCCTATGTGCAGGGCCTGCCCTTCGCCGCCGTGCGGGCGCGGATCGCGGCGCTGGGCGTGCCTGCGGACAAGGCCGAAGAGTTCTGGGCGGTGGCCAAGGGCAACATCACCGTGATGGCCGATCTTGAAGGCTGGTGGAAGCTGTTCCGCGACGGCGCCGAGCCGGTGGTGGACGAGGCGGACCGCGATTTCGTCCGTCAGGCGCTGGCCATGCTGCCGCCGCAGCCCTTCACGCGCGACACCTGGGGCCAGTGGACCGCCGCGGTGAAGGCCGCGACGGGCCGCAAGGGCAAAGACCTGTTCATGCCGCTGCGCAAGGCGCTGACCGGGCAGGCGCATGGACCGGAGATGGCCGAGGTTCTGCCGCTTCTGGGCAAGCTGCCCAGCGTCTGAGCCCCTGGCCGGCGGCCGGGGGCGCTTCGCCCCCCGGACCCCCCGAGAGTATTTTGAAAGGTGCAAATGCAGGGCCGGCGGGCGGTAGTCGGCCGGCGGTTCCGTGCTGCCGCCGGGTGTCGCGGCGGCATGCAAATGCACTCTGCCACTTGCCAGAAGCGACGCATCTGCGGTAGGTTGCGACCGTCAGGATCGGGAGAATCCGGGGGAAACTCCGGTGCCGAAGGAGCAACCGCCCCGGTAAACTCTCAGGCGCAAGGGACCGTTCTGGCAAAAGACTCTGGAGAGAGGCGCGGACGCGCCCGCCGAAGGGATAACGATCTCAGGCGCCCGAAAGGGTAGGGACAGAGGGGGCACCGGGGGCAGGGGAACTGCCCGGACGGTGCCGGGTCATGCGATTCCGGCGGATAAGGGGGCGGCCTTGGCCGAGGACTTGTTGCGTTTGGGTCTACACGACCTGCATGTGGAATTGGGGGGCAAGATGGTGCCCTTCGCCGGCTATGAGATGCCGGTGCAGTATCCGGCGGGGGTGATGAAGGAGCATCTTCACACCCGCGCGGCGGCCGGGCTGTTCGATGTCAGCCATATGGGGCAGGTGATCCTGCGGCCGAAAGCCGGGATGGAGGCGCTGTGCCTGGGCTTTGAGGCGCTGATGCCGGTCGATGTGCTGGGGCTGGCCGAGGGCCGGCAGCGCTATGGGCTGTTCACCAATGATGCCGGCGGCATTCTGGATGACCTGATGTTCGCCAACCGCGGCGATCACCTGTTCGTGGTGGTGAACGCCGCCTGCAAGCATGCCGATGTGGCGCATATGCGCGCCCGTCTGGGGGATGTGGCGGAGGTCGAGTTTCTGACCGACCGCGCGCTTCTGGCCCTGCAGGGGCCGGCGGCTGAGGCGGCGCTGGCGCGGATCGTGCCCGGGGTGGCGGCGATGCGCTTCATGGATGTGGGCGTCTTCGGCGAGATCTGGGTCAGCCGGTCGGGTTATACCGGCGAGGACGGCTTTGAGATCTCGCTGCCGCAGGGGCAGGCCGAGGGCTTTGCCCGGCAGTTGCTGGCGATGGCCGAGGTCATGCCGATCGGCCTTGGCGCGCGCGACAGCCTGCGGCTGGAGGCCGGGCTTTGCCTTTACGGCCATGATATCGACACCACGACAAGCCCGGTCGAGGCGGGGCTGGTCTGGGCGATCCAGAAGGCCCGCAAGGCCGGCGGCGCGCGGGCCGCGGGCTTTCCCGGCGCGGACCGCATTCTGCGCGAACTGGCCGAAGGGCCGGCGCGG
>JACZKR010000346.1 GCA_014859945.1 Paracoccaceae bacterium
TGGCGGCGGCGCTGTTCGGCGGCCGGGGCGCCGACTGGGTCGGGCGCGGCACGGGGGTGGATGATGCGGGGCTGGCGCGCAAGGCGGCGGCGGTCGATGCGGGGCTGGCGCGCCACGCCGGCCTGACCGACCCGCTGGCGATTCTGGCGGCCCTTGGCGGGCGCGAGATTGCCGCCATGGCCGGCGCCATGGCGCGGGCACGGGTGGAGCGGGTGCCGCTGGTGCTGGACGGTTTCATCGCCTGCGCGGCGGCGGCGGTGCTGCAGCGGCTGTCACCCGCCGCGCTGGACCATGCGGTGGCCGGGCATCTGAGTGCCGAGGGCGCGCATGGCAGGCTGCTGACCGCGCTGGGGAAAGAGCCGCTTCTGTCGCTGAACCTGCGGCTGGGCGAAGGGTCGGGTGCTGCCGTGGCGCTGGGGGTGCTGCGGGCGGCCGTCGCCTGTCATTCCGGCATGGCGACCTTTGCCGAAGCGGGGGTTTCGGGCGGCTGATCCGCCTCGGAGCCCTCGGGCGCGGCGAAATCGGGCGGGCCGTCTTCGGGCGGCATCGGCCGGGTTTCGTAAAGCGCATCCATCAGCGCGGTTTCCAGATCGCGGTCCAGCTGCTTGGCGCGTTCGACGTAGGGCGCGTTCAGATGCACCGGCTGGCCGGGCTGCCACAGCGTTGCCAGATCGCGCATCGCGGCGCGGTCCATCTGCCAGAAGGTGCGGGTCAGCTTCGCGGCCTCATATTCTGAAAACCCCATGTTTTCCAGCACATAGCGCCCGGCCCGGACCGAGGAATCGAAGGTTTCGCGCACGATGTCATCGGCGCCGGCCTGATACAGCTCATAGACATGCACCCGGTCGCGGGCGCGGGCGACGATGTGGATGTCGGGGCGCTGGCTGCGGGCGTGGCGCACGATCCGCACGGCGTTCGCCGGGTCATCGACCGCCACCACCAGCACCTGAGCTTCGGCCAGACCGGCGGCGGCCAGCAGTTCGGGGCGGGCGGGATCGCCGAAGAAGCCGCGCACGCCGAAGTGGCGCAGCGTCTCGATCACCTTCATGTCGCTGTCCAGAACCACGGTGCGGATGCCGGAATGGCCGACCAGCCGGTTCACCACCTGCCCGAAGCGCCCGATGCCGGCGATGATCACCCGGCCGGGCTGGTCGATCGTGTCGGGGCGGTGTTGCGGGGCGCGCGCGCGCAACCGCTCGGCCAGTTTGTCGTAAAGGATGAACAGGAAGGGCGTCAGCAGCATCGACAGGCTGATCACCAGAAGCGCCATCTGGCCGGCCGCCAGGGGCAGCACGCCTTCGTCGCGGGCGAAGGACACCAGGACAAAGCCGAACTCCCCCCCCTGCGCCAGACCCAGCGCGAAAAGCCAGCGGCTGGTGCCGCCGATGGCGAAGATGCGGGTCAGCAGCAGCAGAACCGCCAGCTTCACCCCGATCAGCCCCAGCGTCATCGCCACCACGCCGACCGGATTGTCGCGCAAGAGGCCAAAGTTGATGCCGATGCCCACGGTCATGAAGAAAAGGCCCAGAAGCAGGCCCTTGAACGGCTTCAGATCGGCCTCAAGCTGATGGCGGAATTCCGAGTTGGCCAGAACCATGCCAGCCAGAAAGGTGCCAAGCGCCGGCGACAAGCCCACCAGCATCATCAGAAAGGCAATGCCCAGCACCACCAGAAGCGAGATGAAGGTGGACATCTCGGGCAGCCGGGCCGCGTGGACAAAGCGGAAGACCGGGCGCGACAGGTAATGGCCGGCCAGCACGATGCCGGCGACGATGGCCAGCGTCACCCCCGTTGCCGCCCAGCCCGGCAGCGACTGCACCAGCGTGATCAGCGGCTCGGCCGCGCCCTCGGCATGGGCGGCGTCGGGGGCGGGGTTGGTGATGCCGATGCGCCCGGCGGTGGCGGCCGCGCGCAGTTCCGGCAGGGCCAGCACCGGGATCAGCGCCAGAATCGGGATGACCGCGATATCCTGCGCCAGAAGCACCGAAAAGCCGGCCCGCCCGCCGGCGCTGCGCATCAGGTTCTTTTCGGTCAGCACCTGCAGCACGATGGCGGTGGATGACAGCGCGCCGATCATCCCCAGCACCAGCGCCACGTTCAGCCCGTAGCCCGCCGCCATCAGCGCCCCGGTCAGGGCCAGCGTGGTCAGCGCCACCTGCGCGCCGCCAAGGCCCAGAAGCCGCGTCCGCATGTCCCAGAGCGCGCGGGGGTCCAACTCCAGCCCGATCAGGAACAGCATCAGCACCACGCCGAATTCGGTGAAATGCTGAAGATCGGCCGTCTCCCCCCCCGCCAGCCCCAGGACCGGCCCCAGAAGGATGCCGGCGGCGAGGTAGCCAAGGACGGACCCGAAGCCCAGCCGCACGGCCAAAGGCACGACCAGAACGGCAGTGCCCAGATAGACCGAGGCCTGAAAGAGAAAGAATTCCATGGGAAACCGGGTGTTGCGCCCGATTTGTCGCGCGGCGCGGGGCGAAAGTAAATCGCCTTCCGCCGGGCGGATGTCAGCTGCGCGGCATTTCCAGAACGATCAGGCGCGAGCCCTTCTGGTAGCGCACTTCGCTGTCGGTGATGGCCGCCACCTTGCCGCCGTCGATGCGGTCGCCGACGCGGACCTTCTTGAAGGCGCCGTTCGCCGTGCGGATCAGGGCATAGCGTTTTGACGGCGTGCCATAGACGCCGATCAGGCTGGTCTTGCCCAGGTCGATGGCGTTCTTGAACGTGGCCTGCTTGGCGACCGATGCCTTGGTGGGGATAGAGGGTGCCGCCGCAACTTCCGGTTCGTCATCCGCCTCGGCCTCACGG
>JACZKR010000347.1 GCA_014859945.1 Paracoccaceae bacterium
CGTCAAAGACCTGCGCCACATCGGGCGATGACAGGATGATCCCGACCATCCGGCCATAGGGCGGCACGCCCGCCGCCCGCCGCTCGGCCGCCTCGGCCCGCCAGAACGCCTCTTCATCGCCGCCCAGAATGGCCCGGATCACCGGATGTTCGGGCTGATGGGTCTGCAACAGCGCCACACCCTTGCGCTCGGCCCGCCCCGCCCGGCCCGCGACCTGCCGCATCAGCTGAAACGTCCGTTCGGCCGCCCGCAGGTCCGACCCCTGCAACCCCAGATCGGCGTCGATCACGCCGACCAGCGTCAGCAGCGGAAAGTTGTGCCCCTTGGCCACGATCTGCGTGCCGATGATGATGTCGGCGCCCCCCCCGGCGATGCCGGTGATCGCCTCTTTCAGCGCCCGCGCGCTGCCGAACAGGTCTGATGACAGAACCGCCAGCCGCGCCTCGGGGAAACGCGCCGTCACCTCTTCGGCCAACCGCTCAACCCCCGGGCCGACGGCGGCCATGCGGCCCGCCACGCCGCAGCTGGGGCAGGTTTCGGGCACCGGCTTTGTCGCGCCGCACTGATGGCAGACAAGCCGCTTCAGAAAGCGGTGTTCCACCATCCGCGCATCGCACTGGTCGCAGCCCACCTGCGCCCCGCAGGCCCGGCACAGCGTGACCGGCGCATAGCCCCGCCGGTTCAGGAACAGCAGCGCCTGTTCGCCCCGCGCGATCCGCGCCTGCACCTCGCCCGCCAGCCGCGCCGAAATCCAGCGGTCGGCCGGCAATTGTTCGGCCCGCATGTCGATCGCCCGCATCTCGGGCATCTCGGCCACGCCAAAGCGGCTGCCCAGATCAAGCCTGGTGTATTTGCCGGCCTCGACATTCGCCCAGGTTTCCAGGCAGGGCGTGGCCGAGGCCAGCACCACCGGGCAGCCGACGATGCTGGCGCGCAGCACCGCCATGTCGCGGGCGTTGTAGAGAACCCCGTCCTCCTGCTTGTAGCTGGTGTCGTGTTCCTCATCGACGACGATCAGCCCCAGCTCGCGGAAGGGCAGGAACAGGGCCGAGCGCGCGCCGACCACCAGCTGCGCGCCGCCCTGCCCCACCATGCGCCACAGCCGCCGCCGCTCGGTCTGGGTCACGCCGGAATGCCATTCCGCCGGCCGCGCGCCGAACCGCGCCTCTACCCGGGCCAGAAAATCCGCCGTCAGCGCGATTTCCGGCAACAGCACCAGCGCCTGCCGCCCGCGCGCCAGGCATTCCGCCACCGCCTCAAGGTAGACCTCGGTCTTGCCCGATCCGGTGACCCCCTTCAGCAGGATCGGCGCAAAGCTTTCGGCCGCCACCGCCGCCACCAGCGCATCGCCCGCCACCACCTGATCGCCCGCCAGCCGCGCCGGCATCCGGGGGTTCAGTGGCGGATAGGGCAGATCACGCGGGGCATCTTCCTCCAGCACCACGCCCAGCTTGACCAGCCCCTTGACCACCGAGGTGCCGCAGCCCGCCTCTTCGGCCAGTTCGCCCAGCGTCACCGGCGCGGCCCCGAACCGCCGCAGCGCCTCGACGACGCGAAAGCGCGCCTCGGTCAGCTGGTTCGGCACCGCGCCGCCCAGCCGGTAGACCCGCCGGGTCGAGGCCGGATCGCCCAGACCCGGGGCGCGCGTGGCC
>JACZKR010000348.1 GCA_014859945.1 Paracoccaceae bacterium
GCTATAAGGCGCCAGACCACCCCAGCAGACGAGGGACCGATGACCTTCCGCGCCCGCCACCTTCTGGGGATCGAGCATCTCGCGCCGCAGGAAATCGTCACCGTCCTTGATCTTGCCGACCGCTATGTCGAGCTGAACCGCCGCACGGTGAAGCATTCCGACGCGCTGGCGGGGATGACGCAGATCAACATGTTCTTCGAAAACTCCACCCGCACCCAGGCCAGTTTCGAACTGGCGGGCAAGCGGCTGGGGGCGGATGTGATGAACATGTCGGTCGCCCAGTCATCGGTGAAGAAGGGCGAGACGCTGATCGACACCGCGCTGACGCTGAACGCCATGCACCCCGACCTTCTGGTGGTGCGGCACCCCTCCAGCGGCGCCGTCAACCTGTTGGCATCGAAGGTGAATTGTGCGGTGCTGAATGCCGGTGACGGGCGGCACGAACACCCCACCCAGGCGCTTCTGGACGCGCTGACCATCCGCCGCGCCAAGGGGCGCATCCAGCGGCTGACGGTGGCGATCTGCGGCGACATCGCGCATTCGCGCGTGGCTCGGTCGAACCTGATCCTGCTGGGGAAGATGGAAAACCGCATCCGCCTGATCGCGCCGCCCACCCTGATGCCCGCCGGCGTGGGCGAATTCGGCTGCGAGCTTTATGACGACATGGCCGAGGGGCTGAAGGGCGCCGATGTGGTCATGATGCTGCGGTTGCAGAAGGAACGGATGGACGGCGGCTTCATCCCCTCGGAACGCGAGTACTACCACCGCTACGGGCTGGATGCCGAGAAACTGGCCCATGCCAGCCCCGAAGCCATCGTCATGCACCCCGGCCCGATGAACCGCGGCGTCGAGATCGATGGCGAGATCGCCGACGACATCAACCGCAGCGTCATCCAGGACCAGGTCGAAATGGGCGTCGCCGTCCGCATGGCCTGCATGGACCTGCTGGCAAGAAACCTGCGCGCCGAACGGGGCCGGAAGGCGGCGGAAAGCTATGTCTGAGGTCGCCCCATGACCCCCGACCCCGACCGCAAGCCCACGAAGTCAGAAATGCGGGTGGGCGGCATGGTGGCGACGGCGGTGCTGGTGGCGCTGGCGGTGTTCACCGTGGTCTTCGTGATCATGGCAGCATGACGCAGGCCGCCCTTTCGCGGTGACAATCCCGGCTGTCTGCGGCAGACTCCCCCTGAATACCGGCAGCCCGGGACGGAGGGGGACATGGCCCAGATCACGCGCGACACCATCCACGGCGCCCCTGCCGCGCTGGATGAGGGCGAGGCGATCATCGCCACTTTCGCCCCCCATCTGCCGGCCTACTGGCGCAGCCATGCGGTGATGGCGCTGGCCGGCGGGGTGGGGGCGGGCGTGGTGCTGGTGGCGCTTGGCAATCCCGCGCCATGGGTCGGGCCGGTCGCGGCGGCGGCGGCCATTGCCATCCGCGCGCTTTACCTGCGGTCCGAGGCGATGGCCGAAGACTGGCGCATGACCTCACGCCGGCTTCTGGGCCCCGGCGGCCGCATCGTGCCGCTGAGCCAGGTCAAGGAGGCACGCAAGTTTCTGGGCGCGGTGCAGATCGTCACGAAATCGGGCGACAAGCACCTGATCAAGTATCAGGAGGATGCCGCGACCACGGCGGCGGCCATCCTGAAGGCCCGCGACGGCGGGCGATAGGGGCTGGATCGGGGCGGCATTCGGCGGCTATCCTTGGCCATGACCGATGAAAGCCGCACCGCCACCGTCCTGAACGAGCCGCCCCGCCCCCTGCCGTCGGCCGAGCCGGTTCCGGCCGGATGGGAGGGTATTCTGGAACCCGGAGAGCGCATCCTTTGGCAGGGGCGTCCCGATAGCCGGGTGGAATGGGGCGATGTGATCTCGTTCCAAAGCATGTTCGGTCTGGTCTTTGCCGGGTTCGCGGTGTTCTGGATCACCATGGCGCGCAACATCGGCAGCCATTTCGACGACGGCATCAGCAACGTCTTCCCGCTGTTCGGCCTGCCTTTCGTGGCCGTCGGCCTGCATTTGGTGGTGGGCCGGCTGATCTTCGATGCGGTGCGGCGGCGGGGCACCTACTACACGCTCAGCGATCGCACGGCCTTTATCGCGGTCAGTTCGCGCGGGCTGCGCCGGCTGGAGCGTTATCCGCTGGAGCCGGACATGCCGCTGGTGCTGGAGGACGGCAATCCCGGCACCGTCTGGTTCGCCGAGAAGGTCACCCATAACCCCGGCGGCTGGTCGGGTTCGGGCAGCAACCAGCGGTATCGCGGCCCCTCGACCACGCGCGAACAGATCGGCTTTCGCCGGATCGAGGGCGCGCGTGAGGTCTATCGGCTGATGCTGGACGCGGTGGCGGCACGCGCCGGCGGCCAAGGATAGCTTGCCCGCCCCCGGGCTTCGCGCTAGAGCGGGCGGCGAAGCGCAAGGGGCCCCGCATGACCACGACCGTCCTTCAGAACGCCCGCCTGATCTGCCCCGAGACCGGCACCGAAACCCCGGGCAGCCTGACACTTGCGGACGGGATGATTGCCGCCGTCAACGCCGATGCCCCCGTCGGTGCCACGCTGATCGACTGCGGCGGCGCCTGCCTTGCCCCGGGCATCGTGGACTGGGGGGTGAAGATCGGCGAGCCGGGCGAACGCCACCGGGAATCCTTCCGCTCGGCCGGGCTGGCGGCGGCGGCGGGGGGCGTGACCACCATCATCGCCCGCCCCGACACCGCGCCATCCATCGACACGCCCGAGACGCTGGAATTCGTCACCCGCCGCGCGGCCGAAGCCAGCCCCGTGCGCATCCGCCACATGGCCGCGCTGACCAAGGCCCGCGAGGGGCGCGAGATGACCGAGATCGGCTTCCTGCTGGATGCCGGGGCCATTGCCTTCAGCGATGTCTTCAACGTCGCCACCGATACCAAGTCGCTGTCGCGCGCGCTGACCTATGCCCGCAGTCTGGGCGCGCTGGTGGTGGCCCACCCGCAGGAACCGGGCCTGTCGCGCGGCGCCGCGACCACCAGCGGCAAGTTCGCCAGCCTGCGCGGCCTGCCCGGTGTTTCCCCCATGGCCGAGCGGATGGGGCTGGAGCGTGACCTTGCGCTGGTCGAGATGACGGGCGCGCGCTATCACGCCGATCAGATCACCACGGCGCGCAGCCTGCCGGCGCTGGCCCGCGCCAAGGCGCAGGGGCTGGATGTCACCGCCGGGGTTTCGGTGCATCATCTGACGCTGAACGAATTCGACGTGGGCGATTACCGCACCTTCTTCAAGCTGACGCCGCCTCTGCGGTCCGAAGATGACCGGCTGGCCATGGTGCAGGCGGTGGCCGAGGGCACCATCGACGTGATCGGCAGCTTCCATACCCCGGCCGATGAGGAATCGAAGCGCCTGCCCTTCGAAGAGGCGGCTTCGGGCGCCGTGGGGCTGGAAACGCTGTTGCCGGCCAGCCTGCGCCTGTTCCACGCCGGGGCGCTGGACCTGCCGGCGCTGTTCCGGGCGCTGTCGCTGAACCCCGCGCGGCGGCTGGGTCTGCCGCAGGGCCGGCTGGCCGAAGGCGCGCCGGCCGATCTGGTGTTGTTCGACCCCGATGCGCCTTTCGTGCTGGACCGTTTCACCCTGCGGTCGAAGTCGAAGAACACGCCATTTGACGGCGCGCGGCTGGAGGGTAAGGTTCTGTCAACCTGGGTGGGTGGCATCCGGGTGCATTGAGACAGGCCCGGCCATGCCCGACATAACCTCGACGCCTCTTGCGCTGATCCTTGTGGCGGCGCTGTCCTATCTTCTGGGGTCCGTGCCCTTCGGCGTGGTGATCACCCGCGCGCTGGGTCTGGGCGATCTGCGCAAGATCGGCTCGGGCAACATCGGCGCGACCAATGTGCTGCGCACCGGCAACAAGGGGGCGGCGCTGGCCACCCTGCTGTTGGATGCCGGCAAGGGCGGCATCGCGGTGCTGATCGCGCGGGCCACGGTCGGCGAGGATGCGGCGCAGCTGGCGGGTTTGTGCAGCTTTCTGGGCCATCTTTTCCCGGTCTGGCTGGGCTTTCGCGGCGGCAAGGGGGTGGCGACCTTCCTGGGCACGCTTCTGGCGCTGGCCTGGCCGGTGGGGCTGGCGGCCTGCGCGACCTGGGCGGTGACGGCGCTGATTTCCCGCATCTCGTCGCTGTCGGCGCTGGTCGCGGCGGCCTCGACCGCGATCTGGCTGGTGGTGTTCGACCGCGGCACGATGCTGTTCCTGACCGTGATCCTGACCGTGCTGGTCTATCTGCGCCACTGGTCGAACCTTGAACGCATCAAGGCCGGAACCGAGCCGAAGATTGGCCAGAAGAAAAAGGAAGCCGCATGAAACCCGTCCTGGCTCTGTGCCTGATGCTGGCGGCGGCCCCCGCCGGTGCCGGCCCTGTCGATGACATTCTGGCCGAGGCCGAGAAAGACTGCGCCAGCTTTGAAAACGGCCTTCTGACCGTCGGCCCCGGCGCGGTGACCGAGGCGGAACTGACCGGCGAAGGCAGGCCCGAAACCGTGGTGGACTGGTCGGCCTTCCAATGCTCGACCATGGCCAGCGCCTGGGGCGGCACGGGCGGCAGCCTGCTGACCGTGGTCGCGGGCGGGGTGCGCCACGATTTCCTGACGCTGGGATGGACGGTGGCCGATCTTGGCGGGCCGGTGCTGGTCTTGGCGCTGCACGGGTCGGAATGCGGCGGCAGCGGGGTGGACCGTTGCGCCGAGGCGCTGGTGTGGAGCGGCGGGCGCTTCCTGTCGGTGCGCAGCCCGGCCCCACCGGAAGAAGACGCGGGCGAGGGGGCCGCGCCCTGAGGGGCGGCCCCGCTGCGGGTTCAGCGCGCGGCGAGCTTTTCGATCGCTTCGGCGGTGCGCTTGGTGTTGGTATAGACGCCGATCATCAGGAAGAACATGCCGGCGAAAACAACGGCATAAAGCAGGCCGCCGATGATGATGCCAAGGCCGGCGACTTCGCCCTGACCCAGGGCCATCACGCCGACGATCACGCCGCCGAGGGCGATCAGGCCGGCAACGATCCAGACGATCATGTCAAGCGACTTGATGATGAGTTCGCGCATTCCAAAGTCCCTTCATGTTGTTTTTGGTTCGGCCAGGCCGGAAATTCTCAGATCAAAAAAACGGCCTTGGCCAAGGCCAATGCTGGCCCAGCCTGACCGTTACGTCAACATTTTCCGCTCAGAGGCTTGCGGCGTCATAAATCTGGGACAGCGCGCCGCCCCAGTCGCCGTGGTAATGCTCCAGCCAGCGGTCGGCCTGGGTCTTGCCGGTGGCCAGGCTTTGCATCAGGGGGGCAAGGTGGCGCTCTTCGCCCATGCCCCTTGCGGCAAGGCCCGCATGCGACAGCCCGGTGGCGGCGCGGGCCAGATCAATCAGCTTCACGCCCCCCGCTTCGCCTTGCAACCCCGCGACCGAGGCCTGAACCCGCAGCCCCTCGCGCGTTTCGGTGTCCAGACCCTTGACCAGATCCCAGGCGGCATCCAGCGCCGTCTGGTCATACATCAGACCCACCCAGAAGGCGGGCAGCGCGACGATATGGGCGGCATCGCCGCAATCGGCGCCCCGCATCTCGATGTATTTCTTCACGCGGGCTTCGGGGAAGACGGTGGTCAGATGGTCGGCCCAGTCCGACAGCGTGGGCTTTTCCCCCGGCAGCGCCGGCAGCTCGCCCTTCAGGAAATCGCGGAAGCTTTGGCCAAGGGCGTTGATGTATTTGCCGTCGCGATAGACGAAATACATCGGCGCATCCAGCACCCAATCCACATAGCGCTGAAAGCCGAAACCGTCTTCGAAGGCGAAGGGCAGCATGCCGGTGCGGCTGTTGTCGAGGCCCCGCCAGATGCGGCTGCGCCAGCTTTTGTGGCCGTTGGGCTTGCCGTCGAAGAAGGGACTGCTGGCAAAAAGCGCGGTGGCCACCGGCTGCAGCGCCAGCGCGACGCGCAGCTTTTTCACCATGTCGGCTTCGCTGGAATAGTCCAGGTTCACCTGCACGGTCGAGGTGCGGTACATCATCTGCGTGCCATGGGTGCCGACGCGGCCCATGTAATCGGTCATCAGCCGGTAGCGCCCCTTGGGCATGACCGGCATCTGGTCATGCCGCCATTCCGGCGCCGCGCCGATGCCCATGAAGCGGATGCCCAGCGGGGTGGCGATGCCCGCGACCTCATCGAGATGTTGGCGCAGTTCGGCTTCGGTATCGTTCACCGAAACCAGCGGCGCGCCGGAAAGTTCGAACTGTCCGCCGGGTTCCAGACTGATGTTGGCGCCATCGCGGCTGAGGCCGATGATATTCTCGCCCTCACGCACCGGGGTCCAGCCGTGGCGGGCGATCAGCCCGTCGAACAGAGCCGAGATCGAACGGTCGCCTGCATAGGGCAGGGGCAGGCGGCTGTCAGTCAGCCAGCCGAACTTTTCATGCTCGGTGCCAAGGCGCCACTGGTCGCGGGGCTTCGATCCCTGCTCCAGAAGCCCGGCAAGCTGATCGAAGCTTTCGATCGGGCCGCCGCCCGTCTGCGGAATCGACATGACGCGGACCTTTCCTTGGCTATCCGGGCGCCAAGACCTGTCGTCTTGGCGCGGCCAAGTCAAGGGGCCGGGAGAGGGGTTTGATCGCGCGGCGCGTGTGGCGCTCAGCGCGCGACGATGCCTTCGCCCTGCCGCCGCCAGACCAGACGCATCTGCGCGACGTCGGCGGGGGCCAGAGCGGTGCCGCCGGTGCCGGTCTGCGCCGGTGCCAGCGCATCCACCAGCGCGCCAAGGTCGATGCCGGGAAGGGCGCTGAACGCCTCGAACAGCCGGTCGGCGCCGGTGGCATCGACCGGCACCAGCAGGGCCTGCCCGTCGGACTGTTTCAGCCGCCACAGCCGGTGGCCGCGCAGGGTGACCAGCTTGATTTCAACCAGATCGGGTAGGCTGACGAACCCGCCGGTGCCGGGGCCAAGATAGCCGATCTGGCCTTCGTCCACCTCGACCACGCCGGGGGCCAGGGTGTCCTGACGAAAGCGCAGGCGGCGCCAGCCGGTCACGCCCAGCACCGCCGCCACCGCCAGAAGGGCAGCGCCGGCCGGGATCAGCACCAGCCCGCCCAAGGCCATCAGCCACAGCCCCGCCGCGCCCAGCCCGGCGGCGGCGGCCACCTCGCGCCAGCGGTAAAGCGTGGCAAGGCTGGCCTCGCGG
>JACZKR010000349.1 GCA_014859945.1 Paracoccaceae bacterium
CAGCTGCGGCACCGGGGGCTGGCACGCGGGCGAGCCGCCCTACCTGCCCTCGATCGAGGCCGCCGCCCGCCGCGGCTATGACCTGCGCCCGCTGCGCGCCCGCCAGATCCGGCCCGAGGATTTCACCCGCTTCGACCACCTTCTGGTGATGGACCGCTCAAACCTTGCCGATGTGCGGGCGCTGATGCCGCCGGGCGGCACCGCGCCGCGCCTGTTTCTGGAACACGCGCCGGAACTTGGCCGCAGCGACCTGCCGGACCCCTGGTACACCCGCGATTTCGAAGGCACGCTCGACCTGATCGAAGCCGCCACCGACGGCCTGATCCGCGATCTCATGCGGGCCTGACGCACCGTCCGGCACGGTGCGTGCAAGCACGCACCCTACCCCGCCATCAGCCGCAGGCGCCCGCCATATCCCATGGACTGCCCGCCGAAACGCGCCGCCTGACAACGGGAAAACGGCCGGAATCATCCACCCGCAGGGTGCGTGCTCGCACGCACCATCCCCATCAAAAGCCGCCGCTCAGCCGCCGGCGCCGCAATAGGCCTCGGCCTGCGCGGCAAAGGCCTGATAACGTTCCCAGAACGCATCATCGCCGCCGCGCTTCGACATCTTCACGTCCTGCGCCTTGTCGGGATCCTTGAAAAAGCTCACCACCCGGCGCTGGTCACCGCCGCGCAGGGTGAAATCCGCCACCTGCTGGATGCAGCCGCACAGCGCGCGGTTGGCCGAACTGCGGTCCGACCGCATGCAGGCGGATTCGATGGGGCCGGCCACCGCCGCGCCCGCGATAAGGGAAAAAGCTGCGGCCAGAAGGGCGCGCTGCCGAATGGTTCCGGTCATGTCTCTGCCTCATGTCCCCCGGACGGTCATTGCCGTCTGGGTGTTTTCTGCCACGCACTATGCCGATTCGGCGCGGATTTTTCAATAGATGGAAACAGTTGGCGGATTCTGGCCGATCCCGCCACAGCCCTTCGCGCTTCTGGTATCCGCCCGCCCCCGCGGCCCCAAGATGCTGCGTCTGCCGCCATCCTCTCTCTCCAAATATCCCACGGGGGTCCGGGGGTGTG
>JACZKR010000350.1 GCA_014859945.1 Paracoccaceae bacterium
CCGCCGCCGCCGCATCCTCGGCCACCCCCGCATGCGCGCCGGGGGCGGCAAGGGTCAGCGTCAGGGCAAGGGCCAGCGCGCGGCGCATCAGGCCAGAAGGCTCCGCCCGGTCATCTCGGGCGGCTGCGGCAGGCCCATCAGCGCCAGCAGCGTCGGCGCCAGATCGGCCAGACGGCCACCTTCACGCAGCCGGGCGCCGTCCGGCCCGCCCACCAGAATGACGGGCACCGGATTGGTGGTGTGGGCGGTATGCGGCCCGCCGGTGACAGGATCGACCATCACCTCGCAGTTGCCGTGGTCGGCCGTCACGATCATCGCGCCGCCCGCCGCCTTCAGCGCCGCCAGCGCCCGGCCAAGGCCGCGGTCTACCGCCTCGCATGCCGCAATCGCGGCGGGCAGGCTGCCGGTATGGCCCACCATGTCGGGGTTGGCATAGTTGACGACGATCAGGTCATAGCCCGCACCGATGGCCTTCACCAACTGGTCCGAAACCTCATCCGCGCTCATCTCGGGCTGCAGGTCATAGGTCGCCACCTTGGGCGAAGGCGCCATGTAGCGGTCTTCGCCGGCGAAGGGCACCTCGCGCCCGCCGTTCAGGAAGAAGGTGACATGGGGATATTTCTCGGTCTCGGCCAGCCGGAACTGCCGCAGGCCCTGCGCCGCCACCCATTCGCCGATGCCGTTGACGATGACGCGCTTGGGGAAAGCCGTGGCCATTAAGGCGTTATGAGCATCGGAATATTCGACCATGCCCAGAAGCGCCGACCAGTGCGGGCGCTTGCCGGTTTCGAAGCCGGCAAAGCCCGGCGCGGCAAGGGCCGACAGGATTTCACGCGCGCGGTCGGCGCGGAAGTTCAGGCAGAAGAACCCGTCGCCGTCCCGCGCGCCCCGGTAGCTGCCGATCACGGTCGGGGCGATGAATTCATCGGTCTCGCCCTTGGCATACGATGCCGCCACCGCCGCCCCGGCCGAAGGCGCGGCCTCACCCGTCGCGCTGACCATGGCGCCATAGGCGCGCGCCACCCGCTCCCACCGGTTGTCGCGGTCCATCGCCCAGTAGCGCCCGGTCACGGTGGCCACCCGCGCACCGACCGGCAGCTGCGCCTCCAGCGCCGCCACGAAACCCGCGGCCGAGGACGGCGCCACGTCGCGCCCGTCGGTCACCGCATGCAGCCAGACCGGCACACCCAGCGCGGTGATCGCCCGGCAGGCGGCGATGACATGGCTGATATGGCCATGCACCCCGCCGTCCGAGACGACGCCCATCAGATGCGCCGCTCCGCCCGCCGCCTTCACCGCTTCGGCAAAGGCCACCACCGCCGGGTTCGCGGCAAAGCTGCCATCCTCGACCGCCAGGTCGATGGCGCCCAGATCCATCGCCACCACCCGGCCGGCGCCGATATTGGTGTGGCCCACTTCGGAATTGCCCATCTGCCCGCGGGGCAGGCCCACATCGGGGCCGAAGGTGATCAGCGTCTGGTGCGGGCATTCGGCCCAGATCCGGTTGAAGTTCGGCACCTTTGCCTGCGCCGGAGCCGAGACCGCCGGATCGGGACCGATGCCCCAGCCATCCAGAATGCACAGCACAACCGGTTTCCTTGCCGCCATCTTGGCCCCCTTCGCAACTGTCCCGCTTCTACTGCCCCCGGCCCGCAGGGGGAAGCGCAACCTGCCCTTCCCATCCTCTCTCGGAAAATATCCCGGGGTCCGGGGCAGCGCCCCGGGGCCGGCCTAACCGCGCGCCACGAACCAGTCGAGCGCCCGCGTCGGCATCAGCCGGCGCAGCCAGCCGGCCAGATAGGTCGGCGTGGTGACGTAATAGCGCGCGCGGGGCCGCGGGCTTTCCAGCGCATGCACCAGCTTTGCCGTGACGGCCGCAGGCGGCAGCTGAAACCGGTCTGGCCCCCGGCTTTCATACAGCCGCGACAGCAGGCTGCGGTATTCCTCGGCGCGGGCCGAGCCTTCCCAGTCGATCCATTTTTCGAAATGCGGGATCGACTTCTGGCGGATCATCGTGCCGATCGGCCCCGGCTCGATCAGGATGACCTGAACCCCGGTGCCGCGCATTTCCAGCCGCAGCACGTCGGTCAGCCCCTCCATGGCGAATTTGGTCGCCACATAGGCGCCGCGCCAGCGCGCGCCGACGATGCCCAGCACCGATGAGCAGTTGACGATCCGCCCGCCGCCTTGCGCCCGCATCATCGGGATGACCCGCCGCGTCAGGTCATGGGTGCCAAAAAGGTTGACCTCGAATATCTCGCGCAGGGCGCCGCGCGGCAGGTCTTCGACAGCGCCGGGGCAGGCGAAGGCGCCGTTGTTGTAAAGCGCGTCCAGCCGCCCGCCGGTGCGGCTGGCGACCTCGGCCACGGCGGTTTCGATGCTGGTCTCATCGGCAAGGTCGAGCGGAAAGCTTTCCAGCCCCTCGGCGCGCAGCAGGGCGCAGTCCGCTTCTTGCCGGCAGGTGGCAAAGACCCGCCAGCCGCGCGCCTTCAGCCCCCGCGCCGCATCCAGCCCGATGCCCGAGGAACATCCGGTGATCAGCACCGACCGCGATTCCATGCCTGCCTCCTGCCGCCTTTTCCGCCTTGGTAAGCGGCGGCAGCCGGAGCGCAAAGCCCTATTCGGTCAGAAGACGCGCCGCAACCCAGCCTTCCAGCCCGTCGCCTTCGATGCGGATCAGGGACCAGCCGTCAGGCCCCTGCCCCTCGGTCACGACGACGACTTCCTCGCCCCGCGTCAGGCGGCCGACGACCGGCTGATCGGTGCCCGGCCCCTGCCGCACATTGGCCGAACGGGTATCGACGCGCATGACGCGGACCGGCACCGCCTCGGCCACCGGCTGGGCGGCGGGTTCGGGGGTGGCCGTGACCACCTCAACCGCGGGCTGCACCATCACCGGGGTCTGGGGGATGAAGGCCGCTTCGGTCACCGCGGCTTCGGGTGCCACGGTTTCCGGTTCGGGCTGCGGCGCCGCAGCGACGGCCACAGGCTCGGGCTGCGGCATCAGGCCAAAGCGCAGCTGGCCACGGTCCTGCCCGCCAATCAGCATCGTCAGAAAAATCGTGCCGCAAAGAAGAAAGGTCAGCCTGAACATCGCACCCGAATCCCACTCATCTGTCTGAGTTCTAGCACGTTTCCCGGGCAAGGGTGCGGGAATTGCAGCGGGCATTTCCCCCGGCAACGCGGTGCGGAAATTCGGACTGGACCGCCCGCCGCCTGCGCCTTACACCACATCCATGTCCGACGCCCCCGACGACCCCAAGATCGAGCCCAATCTGGTTGCCGAGCCGCTGAGCCGCGCCATCGGCGAGCGCTATCTGACCTATGCGCTGTCGACGATCATGCACCGCGCGCTGCCCGATGCGCGCGACGGGCTGAAGCCGGTCCACCGCCGCATCCTTTACGCGATGCGCGAATTGCGGCTGAGTGCCACCGGGGGCTTCCGCAAATCGGCCAAGATCTCGGGCGATGTGATGGGCAACTATCACCCCCATGGCGACGGCGCGATCTATGATGCGATGGCGCGTCTGGCGCAGGATTTCAACGTCCGCTATCCGCTGGTGGACGGGCAGGGCAACTTTGGCAACATCGACGGCGACAACCCCGCCGCCAGCCGCTACACCGAAGCCCGCCTGACCGCGATTGCCGAAACGCTGATGGAAGGTCTGGCGGAAAACGCCGTGGACTTCCGCCCGAACTATGACGGGACGCTGGAAGAGCCGGTGGTGATGCCGGCGGCCTTCCCGAACCTTCTGGCCAACGGTTCATCCGGTATCGCGGTGGGGATGGCGACGAACATCCCGCCGCACAACCTGGATGAGCTGATCCAGGGCTGCCACGCCATGCTGGCCAACCCGTCGCTGACCGACGAGGAACTGGTGCGGCTGATCCCCGGCCCCGATTTCCCGACGGGCGGGGTGATCGTGGAAAGCCGCGAGGCCATTCTGGAAGCCTACCGCACCGGGCGCGGCGCTTTCCGCACCCGGGCCAAGTGGGAGGTCGAGGATCTGGGCCGCGGCATGTGGCAGATCATCGTCACCCAGATTCCCTATCAGGTGCAGAAATCGAAGCTGATCGAGAAGCTGGCCGAACTGATCAACTTGAAGAAAGTGCCGCTTCTGGCCGATGTCCGCGACGAAAGCGCCGAAGACATCCGCATCGTGATCGAGCCGCGGGCGCGCAACGTGGACCCCGAGGTGCTGATGGGGGCCCTGTTCCGCAACAGCGACCTTGAGGCGCGGTTCAGCATGAACATGAACGTGCTGATCGACGGCAAGGTGCCCAAGGTCTGCAGCCTGAAGGAAGTGCTGTGCGCCTTCCTTGACCACCGCCGCGACGTGCTGCGCCGCCGGTCGGAACACCGGGTCGAAAAGATCGACGCCCGGCTGGAGGTGCTGGAAGGCTTCATCCTGACCTTCCTGAACCTGGACCGGGTCATCGACATCATCCGCTACGACGACGACCCCAAGCGCGCGCTGATGGCCGAGGACTGGTCGAAGAAGCACCGCCGCGCCACCAGCGAGAAGGACTATGTCTCGCCCGAGGCCGGCGAGGGCGAACTGACCGAAGTTCAGGCCGAAGCCATCCTGAACATGCGGCTGCGGTCCCTGCGGCGTCTGGAAGAGTTGGAGCTGCTGCGCGAGCGTGACGCGCTGATGAAAGAGCGCGCCGATCTGGCCGACCTTCTGGAAAGCGAAAGGCGCCAGTGGACGAAGATCGGCAGCGAGCTGGAAGACATCCGCAAGGCCTTTGGCAAAGATACCGTTCTGGGCCGCCGCCGCACCGCCTTTGCCGAGGCCGGCGTTGCCGAGGAAGTGCCCTATGAGGCGATGATCGAGCGCGAGCCGATCACCGTCATCTGTTCGGCCATGGGCTGGATCCGGGCGATGAAGGGCCATGTCGATCTGGCCGCCGAACAAAAGTTCAAGGACGGCGACGGCGCGCGCTTTGCCTTCCACGCCGAGACGACCGACAAGCTGTTGCTGGTGGCCGAGAACGGGCGGTTCTTCACCCTTCTGGGCGCCAACCTGCCCGGCGGGCGGGGCATGGGCGAACCGGTGCGCCTGATGGTCGATCTGCCGAATGACACCGGCATTGTCGATCTGATGATCTTCCGGCCGGGCGAAAAGCTGCTGGTGGCCTCGTCGGCGGGGGACGGGTTCGTGGTGGCCTCGGATGAGGTGCTGGCCCAGACCCGCGCCGGCAAGCAGGTGATGACGCTGGGTGCCGGGGTGAAGACGGCGCTCTGCCGCCGCGTGGCAGGCGATGCGGTGGCGGTGGTGGGCGACAACCGCAAGCTTCTGGTCTTTGCCCTGTCGGAACTGCCCGAGATGGCCAAGGGCAAGGGCGTGCGGCTGCAGAAATACAAGGACGGCGGGCTATCGGACGCGACGACCTTTACGCGCGCGGCGGGTCTGTCGTGGAAAGACCCGGCGGGCCGCACCCGCACCGAAACCGATCTGGCCGAATGGGAAGGCCCGCGCGCCGGCGTTGGCCGGATGGCGCCCCGCGGCTTCCCGCGCGACAATCGCTTTACCTAAGGTCGGGCGCTTCACCTGAGGACGGGCGTTCAGCCCGTCCAGACCTGCCAGATCAGCCGCAGCGCCATGGCGCCCGAGGTGATGACCAGCAGCGGCCGGATCAGCCGTGCGCCCACCCGCATCGCCAGCCGCGCGCCCAGGGCGGCGCCCGCGATCTGCGCCGCGGCCATCACCAGCCCCACCTTCCACCACACCGCCCCGGCCACGACAAAGACCACCAGCGAGCCAAGGTTCGAGGCGAAGTTCAGAAGCTTGGTATGGGCGGTCGCCTTCAGCACGCCGAAACCCGCCAGCATCACGAAGGCCAGCATGTAGAAGCTGCCGGTCCCCGGCCCGAAAAAGCCGTCATAGGCGGCGATCAGCGGCACGGCGGTGAAGGCAAAGACCGCGGGCGTCATGCGCCGCGTGCGGTCGGCATCGGTCAACCCGGGTTTCAGCGCGAAGAACAGGGCAATCCCGATCAGCACAACCGGCATGATCAGCCGCAGGATATCGGCCGGCACCAGATGGGCCACCAAGGCGCCCGCTGCCCCGCCCAGCGCGGCAATCGCCGCCATGCCGGCCTGTTCGCCCAGCCGCACATGGCCCGCACGGCCATAGGCCACCGCCGCCGTGGCCGCGCCGAAGGTGCCCTGCAGCTTGTTGGTGGCCAGTGCGGTCACCGGATCGGCCCCGGCCAGCAGCAGCGCCGGCACCGTGATCAGCCCCCCGCCGCCGGCAATCGCATCGACCATGCCGGCCACGAAGGCCGCCAGCGCCAGCAGCATCAGAAGCTGCAGGGAAACCTCAAAGATCACAGGATGAACCGCCGATGCACCCGCCCCACCACGCGGCCGTCCTGCAAGGCAAAGCCGGGTTCCTGCGCGATGTCGGCAAATCCGATGCGGGCATAATAGGCCAGCCCCGGCACGTTGTCGGAGCGGATCGCGGCTTCGATCCGCGTCAGCCCGGCGGCGCGGGCCAGTTTGCTGGTCAGCGCGAAAAGCGCCGCCCCCACCCCGCCGGCCTGAAGGTCGGGCTGCACGAAGCTGCCGATGTGGGGTTCGCCGTGCCAGATGGCGACCGATTGCCAGCCCACGACCTGCCCCCCGACATCGGCTACGACCGAGGTCTGCACGCCCGGGCCGTCGATGTGGTCCCGCCGCACCTCGGCTTCGGTGCGGGGCACTTCATGGGCGGTGGTGCCGCCGATTTCGATGATGCGGTTCAGGATCGCCGTCATCGCGGCGGCGTCTTCGGGGCGGGACTGGCGCACTGTCACGGTCATTCCTTGCCGGCAACCTCGCGGTGGCGGGCGTCGAATTCGCGGCGGAGCGCCTTGCGCAACAAGGCGGCCTGATGCCGCCGCCGCTCGATATCGGTCTGCGGGGCAAAGGCCGGGACCGGCGCGGGTTTGCCCGCCTCATCCACCGCGACCATGGTGAAATAGCAGGAATTGGTGTGCCGGCGGTGGCCGCTGCGGATATTCTCGGCTTCGACCCGGATGCCGACCTCCATCGAGGTGCGGCCGGCGTGGTTGATGCTGGCGCGGAAGGTGACCAGTTCGCCCACAAGGATCGGCTCCTTGAAGATCACCTGATCGACCGACAGCGTCACGGCATATTGCTGCGAAAAGCGCGAGGCACATGAAAAGGCCACGCGATCCAGAAGGTTGAGCAGCGCGCCGCCATGAACCTTGCCGCTGAAATTCGCCATGTCGGGCGTCATCAGCACGGTCATTTCCAGTGTGCGGCCATCGGGCATGCAGGAACCTCTGTCTCAGCGGACGAAGTCTTCGACCGCGTAGCCCTGAATGTAAAGCAGCGCCGTCAGATCGCCGTGGTTGATGCGAATGTCGCATTCGGCGGCGACCACGGGCTTGGCGTGCAGGGCCACCCCTGCGCCGGCGCGTTTCAGCATGCCCAGATCGTTGGCGCCGTCGCCCACGGCCATCACCTGATCGTCGGTCAGACCCAGTCGCACGGTGATCTCTTCCAGCGCGTCCACCTTGGCCTGCTTGCCCAGGATCGGTTCGGCCACCTGCCCCGTCAGCTTGCGATCCTCGGCCAGAAGGGTGTTGGCGCGGTTTTCGTCAAAGCCCAGCCGTGCCGCAATCTTCGCGGTGAAGGCCGTGAACCCGCCTGAAACCAGCGCGGCATGGGCGCCGTTGGCCTTCATCGTGGCCAGAAGAACCGGCCCGCCGGGCATCAGCGTGATGCGGTCGCGGATCACGCGGTCGATCACCGCAACCGGCAACCCCTTCAGCAGCCCGACCCGCTCGCGCAGGGCGGATTCGAAATCCAGCTCGCCATTCATCGCGCGGCGGGTGATGCCGGCGACATGGGCACCCACCCCGGCCTCATCCGCCAGTTCGTCGATGCACTCCTGTTCGATCATGGTCGAATCCATGTCGGCCAGAAGCATCTTCTTGCGCCGCCCTTCGGCCCGCTGCACGACAAGATCGACGCCAAACGACTGAAAATCCTGCCAGACCTGCCAGCGGTTTTCCGGCATCGCTTCCACCGGAAACTCGGCCGCCACGCCCGGATCAAGCCAGATAGCATCGCCGCCGCCCCAGGCGTTGCGCAGCGATTCCACTGCGGCGCGGTCCAGCGCGGGGCGCTGGGGATTGGTCAGAAGCGTGGCGATGAACATGGGGCGAAGTTTCCGATAGTGGAGGCGCGTGTCGCTTTTTGCGGGCGATGCGGCGCTTTACCGTGATTTTCGCGCTTGTGCCAGACGGCTGCCCCCCGTATTTCCGGCGGCGGGACACCCTTCCCCAACGAAGGGCATATATCTGGAAGGATAACAGATATGGCGAATACCGCTCCGGCAGTGCGGCCGGCAAATCCGCGCTTTTCTTCGGGCCCCTGCGCGAAGATCCCCGGTTTCTCCCTCGACATGCTTGCTGATGCGCCCTTGGGCCGCTCGCACCGTGCCGCCGTCGGCAAGGCCAAGCTGAAAGAGGCGATCGACCTGACCCGTGAGATTCTGGGCGTGCCGGCGGATTACCGCATCGGCATCGTGCCCGCCTCGGATACCGGCGCCGTCGAGATGGCGCTGTGGAGCCTTCTGGGCGCCCGCCCGGTGGAAATGCTGGCCTGGGAGTCCTTCGGCGAAGGCTGGGTGACCGATGTGGTCAAACAGCTGAAGCTGGATGCCACCGTGAAGAAGGCCCCCTATGGCGAGATCGTCGATCTGGCCACCGTCGATTTTGACAAGGACGTGGTCTTTACCTGGAACGGCACCACCAGTGGCGTGCGCGTGCCGAACGGCGATGCCATTCCCGCCACCCGCGCCGGCCTGACGATCTGCGACGCCACCAGCGCCGCCTTTGCGATGGACCTGCCCTGGGACAAGCTGGATGTGGTGACCTTCAGCTGGCAGAAGGTGCTGGGCGGCGAGGGCGGCCACGGCGTGCTGATCCTGTCGCCCCGTGCGGTGGAACGGCTGGAGACCTATACCCCCGCCTGGCCGCTGCCCAAGATCTTCCGCCTGACCTCGAAGGGCAAGATTTCCGAAGGCATCTTCGTGGGTGAGACGATCAACACCCCGTCCATGCTGTGCGTCGAGGATTATCTGGTCGCGCTGAAATGGGCGAAATCCATCGGCGGGCTGCAGGGCCTGATCGCGCGGTGCGAGGCGAATGCGGCGGCGATTGCCGGCCATATCGCCGGCAAGGACTGGATCGCCAATCTGGCGGTCGATCCGGCCACCGCCTCTTGCACCTCGGTCTGCCTGAAGTTCACCGATCCGCGCATCACCGATGGGGCGGCCTTCGCCAAGAACGTCGCCAAGCGGCTGGAGAAGGAAGGCGTGGCGCTGGACGCCGGCGCCTATCGTGACGCGCCCCCCGGCCTGCGCATCTGGTGCGGCGCCACGGTGGAAACCGCCGATGTTCAGGCGCTGATGCCGTGGATCGACCATGCCTTCGGGGCCGAGATCGCCGCGCTGGCCCAGGCCGCATAAGCGGTGCGTGGTTCCACGCACCCCTCTTCCCACATGAAATCATGGAGCCCGATATGGCCCCCCGCGTTCTTGTTTCCGACGAACTGAGTGAAACCGCCGTCCAGATCTTCCGCGACCGTGGCGTCGAGGTCGATTACATGCCGAAACTTGGCAAGGACAAGGAAAAGCTGGCCGAGATCATCGGCCAGTATGACGGCCTTGCCATCCGTTCGGCCACCAAGGTGACCGAAAAGCTGCTGGAAAACGCCACCAACCTGAAGGTCGTCGGCCGCGCCGGCATCGGGGTGGACAACGTGGATATTCCGGCCGCGTCCAAGAAGGGCGTGATCGTGATGAACACGCCTTTCGGCAACTCGATCACCACGGCGGAACACGCGATTGCCATGATGTTCGCCGTTGCCCGCCAACTGCCCGAGGCCAGCGCCTCGACCCACGCGGGCAAGTGGGAAAAGTCGAAGTTCATGGGGGTTGAGCTGTTCAACAAGACCCTTGGCGTGATCGGCGCGGGCAATATCGGCGGCATCGTCTGTGACCGCGCGGTCGGACTGAAGATGAAGGTCGTGGCCTATGATCCCTTCCTGTCGGAAGAACGCGCCAAGGCCATGGGCGTCCAGAAGGTGGAACTGGACGAGTTGCTGGCGAAGGCCGATTTCATCACGCTGCACGTTCCGCTGACCGACAAGACCCGCAACATCCTGAGCCGCGAGAACTTGGCCAAGACCAGGAAGGGCGTGCGCATCATCAACTGCGCCCGTGGCGGTCTGGTCGATGAAGCTGCGCTGAAGGATGCGCTGGACAGCGGCCACGTTGCCGGCGCCGCGCTGGACGTGTTCGAGGTGGAGCCCGCCACCAATAACGTGCTGTTCAACCATCCGAATGTCGTGGTGACACCGCATCTTGGCGCCTCGACCACCGAAGCGCAGGAAAACGTGGCGCTGCAGGTGGCTGAACAGATGTCGGACTACCTGCTGACCGGCGCGGTGCAGAACGCGCTGAACATGCCCAATGTCACCGCCGAACAGGCCGCCGTCATGGGGCCGTGGATCAAGCTGGCCGGCCATCTGGGTGCCTTCATCGGCCAGATGACGGAAGAGCCGATCCGCGCCATCAACATCCTTTACGATGGCCGCGTCGCCGACATGAACCTCGCCGCGCTGAATCAGGCGGTGATCGCCGGGGTGCTGAAGGCGCAGAACCCGGACGTGAACCTTGTCTCGGCCCCCGTGGTTGCCAAGGAACGCGGCATCCAGATCTCGACCACCCGGCAGGACAAGACCGGGGTGTTCGACGCCTATGTCAAGGTCACGATGGTCACCGACAAGCGCGAACGCTCGGTCGCGGGCACCTGCTTTGCCGACGGCAAGCCGCGCTTCATCCAGATCAAGGGCATCAACATCGACGCCGAAGTCGGGCGCCACATGCTGTACACCACGAATGAAGACGTGCCGGGCATCATCGGCCTTCTGGGCATGACCATGGGAAAGAACGGCGTGAACATCGCCAACTTTACCCTTGGCCGGTCGGGTGTGGGACAGGATGCGATTGCGATCCTGTATCTGGATCAGGCCATCGACCCGAAGGTCGTCGATACGTTGCAATCGACCGGCATGTTCCAGCAGGTGAAGCCGCTGGAATTCGACGTGGCCTGAGGCCCTTTGCAGACCCGAGGGCCGGGATTTCCCGGCCTTCGCCCGAGCCCCGGCCGGAGGGGCTTGTGAAACCGGCGGGAAGCCCCTTATGCGCAGCTATGCCATCGGCGACATTCACGGCCATCTTGACAAGCTTGAGGCCAGCCACGCCCTGATCGCCGCCGACATGGCGCAGCACGGCGCTGCGCCTGTGGTGCATGTCGGCGATCTGGTGGACCGCGGCCCCGATTCGCGCGGGGTGGTGGAATATCTGCGCCGGGGCATTGCGGCGGGCGCCGACTGGGTGGTGCTGAAAGGCAACCATGACCGTATGTTCAGCCGCTTTCTGGACAACCCTTACGAACCCGAACCCGGGCTGCGGGCCGAGCTTTCGTGGCTGCATCCCCGTCTGGGCGGGGGCGAGACGCTGGCCTCATACGGGGTGCGCAACGCCTCGGACCGCCCCGTGGACCCGGTTCACGCCGAGGCGCTGGCCGCCGTGCCCGAGGCCCACCGCCGCTTTCTGGAAAGCCGGCCGTCCTGGCACCGGATCGGCGAGGTGCTGTTTGTCCATGCCGGCATCCGCCCCGGCGTGGCGATGGAAGACCAGACCGAGACCGACCTTGTCTGGATCCGCCACGATTTTCTGGATGACCGGCGCGACCATGGCCCGCTGATCGTGCATGGCCACACCGCCATCGAGGCGGCGACGCATTACGGCAACCGGGTGAACATCGACAGTTCGGTGGCCTATGGCGGGCCGATGACCGCCATCGCCATCGAGGGCCGTTCGGTCTTTCACCTGACGCCGGCCGGCCGCGTGCCGCTGGTGCCGCGCTAGGGCGGATCGCGTTCATTCTGTTTCAGCTTGAACGCGATCCAAGATAGGCAAGCCGTTGGAAATGTTGCGCCTCTCTTTCAATCAGGTGAAGCTGATTGAAAGAGAGGCGCTCTAGGCCCGCGTCATCCGGCCCAGCATGGCGGTGGCGCCCAGCGTCAGCGCGCCGGCCCAGAACAGGATCAGCCAGAAGAAGCCGCGATCGCCCATGTCGCCCATCACCTGCGCGCACAGAAGCGGCATGGCGATGGCCCCCAGAAGCCCCGACCCGATGATGACCGAGGGCACCCGCGCGTCATTTCCCATCAGCCGGGTGGCGCTCACGAAGAAGCCGTGGAAGCAGAGGCTCGCCGGGGCGCCCATGAGCGGGAAGAATACGGCTGGGCTGATCATGACCGCCCCCATCGCACACAGGGCGGTCACGGCCACGGCGACCAGATAGACCGTGAAAGCCGGCACCCTGTCGGCGATGAAGATCAGACCGGTCCTCGACACCAGATAGGCCACATAAAACAGAGACAGAAGCTGGGCTGCCCGATCGGCCGCGACACCGGTGCGGATCAGCGCGCTCGGGCCAAGGCTGACCAAAGCCGCCTCCATTCCGATGGCCAGAACCCCGAAGATCAGGATGGGCCAGGACAAGCGAAATCCGCCGCGCGCGGTCTGGGCGCCCGCGCCGTCATGGCCAATGCGGCCCGAGGCCAGCCAGATCACCGCCGCCAGCACCGCGAAGACCAGGAAGGTCGCCTGCGGCTCGGACCCAAGCGCCAGAAAGACCAGCGGCGCCGCTATGGCGCCCAGCGAGACGATGGCATTCAGCAGGCTGATCATCGCGCCGCCGCGTGCGCCGAAGGCGGCCAGGATGCGGGGGTTGAAGACGGCGGCAAGACTGCCATAGCCCGCGCCGAAGGCTACCGCCCCGGCCAGCACCAGCGGCCACCAGCCCGCCAGCGCCATGGCCAGCGCGCC
>JACZKR010000351.1 GCA_014859945.1 Paracoccaceae bacterium
CCCCACCCCACCCGAAGCCAAGAACGTCAGAGCCCCGCTCTGCGAAGGACGAAGTCATGTCTGATCATCGCCGCGACAGGATCGAAAGGATCGCCGCCCAGCCGGCTTTCGACGTGATCGTCGTGGGCGGCGGGATCAACGGGATCGGAGTCTTCCACGATCTGGCCCATCAGGGCCTGCGGGTGTTGCTGGTCGAGATGAACGATTTCTGCTCGGGCTGTTCCGCGGCGCCCTCGCGCATGATCCACGGCGGGCTGCGCTATCTGGAAAACGGCGAGTTTTCCCTTGTGCGCGAAAGCCTTGTCGAACGCGACCGCCTTCTGCGCAATGCCCCGCATCTGGTGCGGCCCCTGCCCACCACCATTCCGATCGACCGTTTCGCCTCGGGCCTTGCCAATGCGGTGTACAGCTTTCTGGGTTTCACCGGGCGCCCCCGCCCGCGCGGTGCGCTGCCGATCAAGCTGGGGCTGATGCTGTATGATGCCGTCACGGGACGCCGGCGGATGCTGCCGCGCCACCGCTTCCGCGGCCGGGCGGCGACCCGGGCGGCCTTCCCCGCCCTGCGCCCCGGCCTGCGCTTTTCGGCCACCTACCATGACGCCTGGATTTCGCATCCCGAACGGCTGGGGCTTGAACTGATCGGCGATGCCGAAGCCCGCAACCCCGGCGCGGTCGCGCTGAACTATGCCCGCCTGACCCACGCGGCAGACGGGCTGACGCTGACCGATGCCGAGACGGGGCGCAGCCTGCCGGTCACGGCGCGGCTGATCGTCAACGCCACCGGCGCCTGGATTGATGAAAGTGCGGCCAGCCTTGGCGCGCGGCTGGCCGAGCGGCTGGTGTCGGGCACCAAGGGGTCGCATCTGATCCTGGACAATCCGGCGCTGATGGCGGCGCTGAACGGCCACATGATCTATTTCGAACATGAGGACGGCCGGGTCTGCATCGTCTTTCCCTATCTGGGCCGGGTGCTGGCCGGATCGACCGACCTGCGCGTTGATGCCGTGGGCCGCACCGCCTGCACCGATGCCGAACGCGATTACATCCTTGGCGCGGTGCAGGGGCTGTTCCCCCGGATCCCCGTGACGGCGGGGCAGATCATCTACAGTTATGCCGGTATCCGCCCCCTGCCCGTCAGCACCGCCGATTTCACCGGCCGCATCCCGCGCGGCCATGCCGTGCGGCGGCTGGGCGGGGCGGTGCCGCAGATCGGCATGGTGGGCGGCAAATGGACGACCTACCGCGCCTTTGCCGAAGAAACCGTGGATATGGTGCTGGCCGATCTTGGCCTGACCCGTCAGGCCAGCACCCGCGACCTGCCCATCGGCGGCGGGGCGGGCTTTTCGGAAGCGCTGGCGGGCGAAATTTCCGCCCGTCACGGCCTGCCCGCCGCCCGCGCCGCGCATCTGGCCGACCTTTACGGCAGCCGCGCCGCCGCCGTCGCGGCCTTCTGCGCCGGCGAAGGGGATGCGCCCCTGCCCGGCAGCCTTCTGACCGCGGCCGAGGTGTGCCGGATGATCCGCGACGAGATGGCGCTTCATCTGCCTGACGTGCTGCAACGCCGCAGCGCACTGGCGATCCGCGGCCAGCTGACCCTGCCGCTGATCCGCGCCGTCGCGGCGGTCATGGCGGATGAGCTTGGCTGGTCGGCCACGCGCAGCGCCGAAGAGGTCGCCCGCTTCGTGACCGAGCTTGAAACCTGGCACGGGGTCAGCCTGAACCACACCGAAGGAGAAACCCCATGAAAATCTCGCCCAAAGTCCGGATGAACCGGCTTTTCCGCAACGGCGGCTGTCTGGATGTTGCCGTCGATCATGGCGTCTGCAACGAGCCCAGCTTTCTGGCCGGGCTGGAAGACATGCCGCGTGTGGTGGCGATGCTGGCCGAAGCGGGGCCGGACGCGATCCAGATGACGCTTGGTCAGGCCGACCTCTTGCAGTCGCGCCCCGAAGCCGGCAAGCCGGCGCTGGTCCTGCGGCTGGACATGGGTAACCCCTACAACACCACGCGCCACCGCGTGATGTGGGCCGAATTGCAGAACGCCGCCGACCCGGTGCTGCCGGCGGTGCAGATGGATGCGGCCTGCGTGGTGGTGAACCTGTTCATGCTGCCGGGTGAGCCGGAGCTTTTCCGCCAATGCGTGCAGAACATCGCCCGCGTGCGCGAGGATTGCACCCGCTACGGCATGCCCCTGATGATCGAGCCGCTGGTGATGCTGCCGAATGACATCCGGGGCGGCTATCAGGTGGACGGCGACGCCGAAAAGATCGTGACGCTGGTCCGCCTGGCGACCGAGATGGGGGCCGATATCATCAAGGCCGACCCGACGACCGACCCGCAGGACTTCCACCGCGTGGTCGAAGCCGCCCGCGTGCCGGTTCTGGCGCGCGGCGGCGGGAAAGAGGATCTGCGGCTGGTGCTGGAAAAGTCGGCCGCGCTGGTGGCGCAGGGGGCAAAGGGCCTCGTCTACGGGCGCAACATATATCAGCATGCCAATCCGAAGGCGGTCGTGGCGGCCCTGATGGCGATCATCCATCAGGGCGCCGACGGCGCCGCCGCATGGGAGGTTTACAACCGTGGCGCCTGACCTGCTTCTGGGCATCGACATCGGCAACACCGTCGTCAAGGCGGTGCTGTTCGACCTGTCGGGCCGCCAGATCGCCCGGCACGGGGTGGACGGCACCACGCTGAAACCCGCGCCCGGCATGGTCGAACGCCCGGTGGCCGAGCTTTGGGCCAATGCCCGCGCGGCGATTTCGGGCTGTCTGGCCGGGGTCGATCCGGGCCGCATCGCGGCCATCGGGCTGGCGGGCCACGGCAACGGGCTTTACCTCTTGGACAAGGCCGGGGCGCCGCTTCTGGGCATCCAGTCGCTGGACGGCCGCGCGGGGGCGCTGGCCGCCGCACTGGACCGGAAGGCGGGCGAGGCGCTGCATGCGATCTGCCTGCAGCGGCCCTGGCCCGCCCAGACGCCCGCGCTGCTGGCCTGGGTCAAGGCCCACCGGCCCGAGGTCTATGCCCAGGCGGGCACCCTGTGCTTTGCCAAGGATATCATCGGCTTCCACCTGACCGGCCAGCGCGCGACCGAGGTGTCCGACATGTCGGGCGCGGGCCTTCTGCGCCTGCCCGAGGCCTGTTATGACCCCGACCTGATGGCGCTTTACGGCCTGCATGACGCGCTGCCCCTGTTGCCGCCCCTGCACCAGCCGACCGACATCATCGGCCATGTCACCGCCGATGCCGCCACGGCCACCGGGTTGCGGGCCGGAACCCCGGTGGTCGCGGGCTTCTTCGATGTGGTGGCCTCGGCGCTGGGGTCGGGTGCGGTCGGGGCGGGGGCGGTGTCGATCGTGCTGGGAAGCTGGTCGATCAACCAGATCTTCGCCGACAGCCCGGCCCGTGATCCGCGCGTCTTCATGGTCACCGCCTTCGGCCCGGGCCGCTTTGCCAGCATGGACAACTCGGCCACCTCGGCCGCCAATCTGGAATGGTATGTTCGCACCCTGATCGAGCGGCCGGGCCATACCGGCGACCCCTTTGCCATGGTCAACGATCTGGTGGGTCAGGCGCCCGTGGCCCCCGACGACCCGATGTTTCACCCCTTCCTTTACGGCGGCCGGCAGGGCGCGCATCAGCGCGGCGGCTTCTTCGGGCTGGCGGGCTGGCATGATGAGGGCCACCTTCTGCGCGCGCTGTATGAGGGCGTCGCCTTCGAACATCGCCGCCATGTGCAGGTGCTGACCGCCAGCGGCGCCCGCATCGCACAGGTCTGGCTGTCGGGCGGCGGCACAAGGTCGGCCCACTGGCCGCAGATGATGGCCGATGTGCTGGGCCTGCCGGTGCAGCTGGGTACGGCCGAGGAAACCGGCGCGCTTGGCGCGGCGATGGCAGCGGCGGTCGGCAC
>JACZKR010000352.1 GCA_014859945.1 Paracoccaceae bacterium
GGCGGGGCGCAAACGGAAACGTCGCGTCAGAGCTGTTGCGGGGGAAGACCTAGCAGGGCGCGCAGGGCGTCGATGGTCAGAAGGTCCTCGCCGCGATGCACCATGGCGTGGCAGTTGGGGCAAAGCGGCACCAGATCGCGCGCACCGATGACGGCGCGGGGGCCATCGGCGGCGGCCAGCGGCGTCAGGTGGTGGAAATGCATGAAGCCTGCGCCGCGCGGCCCGTAGGCCCGGCCAAAGTCGATGCCGCAGCCCTCACATATCAGGCCGCCGCGCAGCTGCCGCCAATGCGCCTCGGCGGCGCGTCGGGCGGCGGGATCGCGTTCGCGGATGTTGCGCGTCACCTGCCGCTCGGCGCCTTCGAAGGCGAGGGGCAGGGCCGCAAGGCTTTCGGGGGATTCGGCGATGTCGGCCGCCGGCTGATCGGGGCCGGGCACGTCGAACCCCAGCCGCCGCAGCCCGTCGCGGGCCTGATGGGCGTTGAAGTCGGTCAGACCGGTCGCCAGACCCCAGATGATCTTGGCGGGCAGGTAGTCGCCGGTTTCGGGATGGCGGACGAACCATTTCCGGGCGCTGCCCCGGCCCGGTGGCATCACACCCGCCGCAAAGCGGGCCATGGCGTGCAGCACGGCGACGCGGTCTGACCCCTTGGGTGGCAGCCAGAAGGTGTAGCGATCAAGATAGCGTTGCCGGCTGTCGCGGTTGCCGCTGCCGGTCTGCCGGGCGATGTCATCGTAATAGGCCATGAACCGGGAGAAGGCGTCCCCGAACCCGGCATCGCCCGCACGGACGGCGTGATAGCCCTGTGCCCGCAGGTCATCCGTCAGGCCGCCGGCGATGGCCGGATCGGTGAGGGTGGTACCCCGGCCGCGCGGGCCGTTGGCCTGCAGATGCTCGATGTAGCGCAGGGGAATGGCCATGTCCGGGCGTTCCGCCGGGAAGACGAAATCGCCCAGCACGTTCTGCACGCGCTGCGCCCAGCCGGGCAGGTCATGGCGTTCCAGTTCTTCGGCAAGCGCCAGAAGTGCCGCTTCCCTCACCCCTCCATCGCCTCCAACTCGTCAATGAAGCCGGCGATCATGCTCAGGCCCTTGTCCCAGAATTTCGGGTCGCTGGCGTCCAGGCCGAAGGGGGCGAGCAGGTCTTTGTGGTGCTTCGATCCGCCGGCTTTCAGCATGTCGAAATACTTCGACTGGAAATCGGGCAGGCCGCCTTCGTAGGCCGCATAAAGCGCGTTCACCAGACCGTCGCCGAAGGCATAGGCATAGACGTAGAAGGGCGAATGCACGAAGTGGGGGATATAGGCCCAGAAGGTCTCATATCCGTCCATGAAGTCGAAGGCATCGCCAAGCGATTGCGCCTGAACGCTCATCCACAGGGCGTTGATGTCGTCGGGGGTCAGTTCGCCTTCGCGCCGGGCGGCATGCAGCTTGCATTCGAAGTCGTAGAAGGCGATCTGGCGGACGACGGTGTTGATCATGTCCTCGACCTTGCCGGCGAGCAGGGTCTTCTTCTCGGCCGGGGTTTTGGCCTGATCCAAGAGGCGGCGGAAGGTCAGCATCTCGCCAAAGACCGATGCCGTTTCGGCCAGCGTCAGCGGGGTTGAAGACAAGAGTTCCCCTTGCCCGGCTGCCAGCACCTGATGCACGCCGTGGCCCAGTTCATGGGCCAGCGTCATCACATCGCGCGGTTTGCCGAGGTAGTTCAGCATCACATAGGGGTGAACCGTGGTCACCGTGGGATGGGCAAAGGCGCCGGGGGCCTTGCCGGGCTTCACCCCGGCGTCGATCCAGCCATCGGTGAAGAAGGGCTTTGCAAGGTCGGCCATTTCCGGCGCGAAGGCGGCATAGGCGCCCATCACCGTCTCGGTCGCCTCATCCCAGTTCACGGTCTTGGGCGCCTCGATCGGCAGGGGGGCGTTGCGGTCCCAGACCTGCAGCTTTTCAAGGCCCATCCACTTGGCCTTCAGCCGGTAATAGCGGTGCGACAGCTTCGGATAGGCGGCGACCACGGCATTGCGCAGCGCCTCGACCACCTCGGGCTCGACATGGTTCGACAGGTGGCGGGCATGCTGGGCCGAGGGCATCTTGCGCCAGCGGTCGTCGATTTCCTTTTCCTTGGCCAGCGTGTTGTGAACGCGGGCAAACAGCTTGATGTGGCGGTCGAACACCTCTGCAAGCGCGCGGGCGGCGGCTTCGCGCTTGGTGCGGTCGGTGTCGGTCAGCAGGTTCAGGGTGGATTCGAGGTTCAGTTCCTCTTCCTCACCCGCGACCCTGAACATCAGCCCGGCCATGGTTTCGTCAAACAGCTTGTTCCACGCGCTGGACCCCACGACCGAGGCATCGTGCAGGTAGGTTTCCAGCTCGTCCGAAAGCTGGTGGGGGCGCAGGGCGCGCATGCGGTCCAGCACCGGGCGATAGCGCGCCAGCGCGGGATCGGCGGCATACAGCGCCTCAAGCCCGGCATCCTCCAGCCGGTTGAATTCCAGGCTGAAGAACACCATCGGCGTGGTCGCATCGGTGATGCGGTCCTGGGCATCGGCCATGAACTTGGCGCGTTCGCTGTCCATGGTGTTCTGGTAATAGCGCAGCCCGGCGTAAGACATCAGGCGGCCGGCCACCGTCTCGATCCGTTCATATTCGCGGATGCAGGCCAGCATGGCGGGGGCGTCCAATTCTGCCAGACGGCCCTTGTAGCGTGTCTCAAACTCGGCGCCGGCGGCCACGACATCGGCCATGTCGCGGGCAAATTCGGGGGCGTCGGGGGCGGGATAAAGGTCGGTCAGATCCCATTCCGGCAGGTTTCCAAGCGAGTTGCCGCCGATGCGGGCATCGAACAGCGGGCGTTTGTCGGCACGGGGCAGGGGGAAGGACATGGCAACCTCATGTGGCTTTGTTGTCATCTAGTGCAGGAACCCCCCGGATGGAAGCCGCAGCGCCCTGAAGGCGCGCGGCGCACCGGAGTTTTCGAAAACTCCGGCCCGGAGCCTTTGAAGGCTCCGCCCGCGCCGGGGCGGAAGGCGCGCAGGGTGTTGCCGGTTTTTTGGGCATCTGCCTGCAAAAAACGTCACGCCGGCCGGGGTGGGGCCTTTACCTTGTGCAAGGCGCCGCCTTTACTGAGGTCAGAGGCGAAGGGGGGCCGGATGACCACCTATTTCAATGAGATGTTTGACGGAAAGTCGGTCCGTGACCCCTATGCGCGGCTGGGTGACTGGATGGCCACCATGCCCGCCGACCGGAGGCTGGAGAAACAGGCCGAGGCCGAGGCGCTGTTCCGCCGCATCGGCATCACCTTCGCGGTCTATGGCGAGGGCGGCGACCCCGACCGGCTGATCCCCTTCGACATGTTTCCCCGCGTCTTCACCAACCACGAATGGGGCAAGCTCGAACGCGGCATCAAACAACGGGCACGGGCGCTGAATGCCTTCCTAGTCGATGTCTATGGCCGGGCCGAAATCGTGCGGGCGGGCCGGATTCCGGCGCGTCTGGTCTTTCAGAACGAGGCGTATGAGCGGGCGGTGGCGGGTTTCGTGCCGCCGAAGGGGGTCTATTCCCATATCGTCGGCATCGATATCGTGCGCACCGGGCCCACGGATTTCTTCGTGCTGGAGGACAACTGCCGCACCCCTTCGGGCGTTTCCTACATGCTGGAAAGCCGCGAGATGATCATGCGGATGTTCCCCGAACTGTTCCGCGAAAACCGGATCGAGCCGGTGGACCGCTACCCCGAGGCGCTGCGGCGCACGCTGGCTTCGGTGGCGCCGGCCAAATGCGACCGCGACCCGACGGTGGTCATCCTGACCCCCGGCCATTTCAACAGCGCCTATTACGAACACAGCTTCCTTGCCGACCTGATGGGCGTGGAACTGGTGGAGGGGGCGGACCTGTTCGTCGAAGGCGGTTTCGTCTGGATGCGCACGACCGAAGGGCCGAAGCGGGTGGATGTGATCTATCGCCGGCTGGACGACGCCTTCATCGACCCGTTGTGCTTCCGCCCCGACAGCATGCTGGGCGTGCCGGGGCTGATGGATGTCTATCGTTCCGGCGGCGTCACCATCTGCTCGGCGCCCGGGGCCGGGGTGGCCGATGACAAGGCGATTTATACCTATGTGCCGGAAATGGTGCGGTTCTATCTGGGCGAAGAACCCATCATCCCCAACGTGCCGACCTGGAAATGCGGCAATGCCGATGACCTTGGCCATGTGCTGTCGAACCTCAAGGACCTTGTGGTGAAAGAGGTGCATGGCTCGGGCGGATACGGCATGCTGGTGGGGCCGAAATCGACCAAGGCGCAGATCGAGGAGTTCCGCGAACGCATCAAGGCCGATCCCGCCAACTACATCGCCCAGCCGACGCTGGCGCTTTCGACCACGCCGACCTTTGTCGAGGAAGGCATCGCGCCCCGCCATGTGGACCTGCGGCCCTATTGCCTTGTGGGTGAGCGGATCGAACTGGTCCCCGGCGGGCTGACGCGGGTGGCTTTGCGCGAAGGCTCGCTGGTGGTGAACTCGTCTCAGGGCGGGGGCGTCAAGGATACCTGGGTTCTGGCGGAGTAACGGGCATGCTTTCACGGACCGCCGACAACCTTTACTGGATCGCCCGCTACATGGAGCGCGCCGAAACCGCCGCCCGGTTGTTGGAGGTGGGGGCGCGGATCGCGCTTCTGCCCTCGGCCCAGGGCTATCGCAACGACTGGGACAGCCTGCTCCGCGCCAGCGGCAATGCGGCGGGCTATGCCGCGAAATACGGCGCGCCGGCCGAGAAGGCCATTGAAAGCTGGCTGTTCTTCGACCGTGACAACCCCAATTCCGTCGCAAGCTGCATCACGGCGGCGCGCGAGAACGGCCGCATCGTGCGCACCGCGCTGACCGGGCAGGTCTGGGACGCGCTGAACACCGCCTTTCAGGAACTGCGCCAGCTTGAGGCGCGGCGGGCCAGTTGCGAGCTGTCGCGGCTGACCGACTGGACGATGAAACAGGCGGCGATGGTGCGCGGGTCGATCGACGCGACGCTTCTGCGCAACGACGGCTTCAACTTCCTGAACATCGGCTATTATCTGGAACGCGGGGATTCCACCGCGCGGCTGATGGATGTGAAATATTACGTCCTGCTGCCGCAGCTGGAATATGTCGGCTCGGGGCTGGACAATGACCAGTGGTCGATGCTGTTGCGCGCCCTTGGCGCCCACCGCGCCTTTCACTGGGCCTATGGCGGAGAGATCACGGCGGCCAAGATTGCCCATTTCCTGATCCTGAACCCGCAGTCGCCGCGCGCGCTGATCACCTGTGTCGCCGGCATGGCCAACCATCTGGGCCGGCTGGCCAAGTATTACGGCCGCGAGACGCCGGCCCAGCCCGCCGTGCAGGACCTGCTGAAGATGATCGAGACGGCGACGGTCGAGACGATCTTTGACGAGGGCCTGCACGAGTTTCTGACCCGCTTCGTGGGTGAGGCGGCGCGTCTGGGCGCCGTGATCCATGACAGCTATCTTTCGGGGGACATGTGATGCTGCTGAAGGTCGATCATGTCACGCGCTATCACTATGCCCCGGCCGTGCGCGGCGTGGTGCAAAGCCACCGGCTGACGCCCTCGCGCTATGACGGGCAGAAGGTGATCTCATGGGAGGTCACGGTAACGGGGGGCGAAAAGGGCGGGGCCTTCCGCGACGGCGCCGGCGACTGGGTGCAGGCCTGGACGGTGAAGGGCCCGGTCGAGGAAATCGAGGTGCGGGTGCAGGGTGTGGTCGAGACCACCGACATGGCCGGGATGCTGAAGGGCCACCGCGAAACCGTGCCGCCCGAGGCCTGGCTGCGCGACACGCCCGCGACCGAGGCGGATGAGGCGCTGCGCGCCCTGGCCGACAGCGCCCGGCATGACGAACCCTTGTCCTATGTGCATGCGCTGGCCTTCGCGGTGGCAGGCGCCATCGCCTACAAGCCCGGCAGCACCCATGAACATACCACCGCGGCCGAGGCGCTTGCCCTGGGCGAAGGCGTCTGCCAGGACCATGCCCATGCGCTTCTGGCCTGCGCGCGCCATGCCGGATTTCCGGCGCGCTATGTCTCGGGCTATCTTTTCGCGGCCGAGGACGGCACACCCCACGAAGCCGCCCATGCCTGGGCCGAGGTGCATGTGCCGGGCTATGGCTGGATCGGGTTCGACCCGGCGAACCGCTGCTGCCCGGACGAACGCTATATCCGTCTGGGCGCCGGCCTTGACGCGCGCGAAGCGGCGCCCATCCGCGGCATCGCCCGGGGCGGTGCGGCCGAACGGCTGGATGTGTCGGTTTCGGTCGCCCCCCCGGTTGCGGCGCAGTCGCAGTCGCAATAGGGTCCGCCCGCGACACCGGAGACCCCTGATGACCTATTGCGTCGGCCTGCTTCTGAATGACGGCATGGTTTGCCTGTCGGACACCCGCACCAATGCGGGGCTGGACAACATTGCGACCTACCGCAAGATGTTCCATTTCGAAGAACCGGGCGAGCGGATCATCACCATCATGACCGCCGGGTCGCTTTCGGTGACGCAGACCACCATCGCCCGGCTGCGCGAGGCGGTCGAAGACCCCGATGCCACGCCCGAAACCTCGATCCTGATGGCGCCGACGCTGCTGAAGGTGGCTTCGATCATCGGCGACACGCTGTCTTCGGTGCGTCAGGATGTGAATGAAAAACTGGAAGCCTCGCAGACCAGCGCCAGCGCCTCGATGATCGTGGCGGGGCAGAGAAAGGGTGGCACGATGCGGCTGTTCCTGATCTATCCCGAGGGCAATTTCATCGAGGCGACCGAGGACACGCCCTTCCTGCAGATCGGCGAACACAAATACGGCAAGCCGATCCTTGACCGGGTGGTGAAGCCCACGACCAGCATTCAGGACGCCGAAAAGGCGGTGCTTCTGTCGATGGATTCGACGCTGCGGTCGAACCTGTCGGTCGGCATGCCGCTGGATCTGTGCGTGATCGAGCGCGACGCCTGCCGCGTCAGCCGCACCCGGCGGATCGAAGCGGGCGATCCGGCCTTCCGCGCCATGTCGGAAGCCTGGTCACAGGCGCTGCGCGAGGGGTTCCAGCAGATCGTCCTGTAAGGCGATCTGATTCCCGCTGCCCCCGATGCGCTTTCGCGACACCGCGCGTCGGCGGCAGGCTGGTGGCGGGCCGCCCGGGCTGGTTCAGTCAGGCAAAGGAGATTTGCCATGCGTGCCGCCGTCCTTCGCCAGTTCCGCAGCGATCTGAGCCTTGAAACCGTTCCCGACCCGGTCTGCGAGGCCGATGGCGTGGTGCTGAAAGTGCTGGCCTGCGGTATCTGCCGCAGCGACTGGCACGGCTGGGTGGGCGAACATCCCAAGCTCCGCCCCGGCGCCATCCCGGGCCACGAATACTGCGGCGAGGTGGTCGAGGCCGGGCCCCTGGCCAGATGGCAGGTGGGCGACCGGGTGATCGCGCCCTTCATCCTGGCTTGCGGCGCCTGCCCCGATTGCCAGTCGGGCAACCAGACCACCTGCAAAAGCCAGCGTGTGCCGGGCTTTGGTGAGCCGGGCGCCTATGCCGAATTCATCTCGGTGCCCCATGCCCACAATCTGGCCCGCCTGCCCGAAAGCCTGTCGCCGGCGCTGGCGGCGGGGCTTGGCTGCCGGGTGACCACGGCCTGGCATGCGCTGACCGGCCGCGCGGCGCTGCAGGCCGGCGAATGGCTGGCGGTGCATGGCACGGGCGGGGTGGGGCTGTCGCTCTTGCTGAT
>JACZKR010000353.1 GCA_014859945.1 Paracoccaceae bacterium
GCTTCATTCTGGTGCCCGCGATGATCTATATCCTGGGCATGCCGACGAAGGTCGTCATCGGCACATCGCTGTTCCAGATCATCTTCGTCACCGGCTTCACCACCGTCGTCCATGCCGTGAACAGCCACACCGTGGACATGATGCTGGCGCTGTTGCTGATCCTGGGCGGGGTGGTGGGGGCGCAGATGGGCGCGCAGATCGGGCTGCGGCTGAAGGGCGAACAGCTGCGCATCCTTCTGGCGCTGCTGGTGCTGGCCGTCGCCATCAAGATCGCCTTCGACCTGCTGCTGCGCCCGGATGAGCTGTTTTCGATCACGCCGATGGTGCTGCCATGATCCGCGCGGCGCTTCTGGCCCTTGGCCTTCTGGCCCTGCCCGCCGCCGCTTCGGAAACCATCGTGGCCGGGCTCAGCCAGAGCCGCGTTTCGATCACCGCGAATTTCGACGGGTCCGAGATTCTGATCTATGGCGCGGTCAAGCGCGATGCGCCGTTTCCCGACGGCCCGCCCCTTCAGGTGATCGTCACCGTCGAGGGGCCGTCAACACCGCTGATCATCCGCCGGAAGGAACGCAGCTTCGGCATCTGGCTGAACCGCTCGGCCGTCACCATCGACCGGGCGCCCAGCTTTTACGTCGTCGCCACCTCGGCGCCGCTGGCCCGCAGCCTGACTGAAACCGAGAACCAGCGCCACGGCGTGACCCTGGATTATCTGATCCGCGCCGTGGGCATCACCGCCGAAGCCGAAGGCGCCGGCGAGTTCGTCGAGGCGCTGCGCCGCATCCGCCTGAACAACGAGCAGTGGCGGGTCGAGGAAAGCCGCGTCCTTTTCACCGAACAGACGCTGTTCCGGTCGGACGTGGTGCTGCCGGCCAATCTGATCGAGGGCGATTACCGCGTCCGGGTGTTCCTGACGCGCGGCGGCCGCGTGGTTGACCATCTGGAGCGCAACATCGGCGTGCGGAAGGCGGGGCTGGAACGCTTCCTCTTCGTCACCGCGCATGACCAGCCCTTCCTTTACGGGCTGGCCTCGCTTCTGCTGGCGGCGGTGGCCGGTTGGGCCGCGAATGCGGGGTTCAAGCTCTTGCGGCGCTGAAAACCGCCGGGAAGGCCAGCCGCATCGTCAGCCCGCGCATCAGGTTCAGCACCATCAGCGCGCCCCAAAGCCCGTGGTTGCCGATCGCCGGCACCAGGCACAGCAGCGCCACGACATAGACCGCGACCGAGATCAGCATGCAGCGCAGCATCTCGCGCCCCATCAGCGCGCCGATGAAGATGCCGTCATAGATCCAGCTGGCTACCCCGATCAGCGGCGCCAGGATCAGCCAGGGCAGGAAGGCCCGCGCCTCAACCCGAACATCCGGCGCGGTCGTCATCAGGTCGATGATCGCCGGCCCCAGCACAAGGAAGGTCACCGCCAGCACCGCCGCGGCGCCGAAGCCCCATTGCATGGTGATGCGCGAAGACTGGCGCAACTGCATCACCGAACGCGCGCCGACCGCCTGCCCCACCAGCGTTTCGGCGGCGATGGCAAAGCCGTCCAGCGCATAGGCGGTGATCTCGATGAACTGCAGCAGCACCTGATTGGCCGCCAGCGTCACATCGCCGAACCCCGCCCCCAGAAACAGGAAGGTGGTGAAGCTAAGCTGCAGCAGGATAGACCGCAGCATGATGTCGCGGCTGGCCGAGAACATCCGCCGCAGCGCCAGCCGGTCGCCGATCCGCGCCAGCGCCGGCCGCAGCGCCGCCCCCAGCGCGTCGCGCACCAGCCACAGCGCAAAGGCCAGCCCGGCGAATTCGGCGATCAGCGTCGCAAATGCCACGCCGGGCACGCCCCAGCCCAGCCCCAGCACGAAGAACAGGTCCAGCACCACATTCAGCCCGTTCTGCAGCAGTTGCAGCCACAGGATGCCCCGCGTCCGCTCCATCCCCACCAGCCAGCCGGTCAGGGCATAAAGCGCGAAGGTCGCCGGCGCCCCCCAGATGCGGATGGCAAGGTATTGGCCGGCCAGCCGCTCGACCTCTTCGCTGGCCGGAGAGGCAGCAAGGGCAAGATGGGTCAGCGGCCATTGCAGCACGATCAGCGCCAGCCCGGCCGCCCCCGCCACCACCAGCGCGCGCAGAAGAACGGCCGTGCGTTCCACCCCGTCGCCTGCACCGTGGGCCTGCGCCGCAAGGCCCGAGGTGGACATACGCAGAAAGCTGAAGACCCAGTACAGCGTGGCCAGCACCATTGCGCCCATGCCCACGGCCCCCAGCGGGGCCGCCTGCCCAAGTTGGCCGATGACCGCGGTATCCACGGCGCCCAGAAGTGGCACCGTCGCATTCGACAGCACCACCGGCGCCGCGATCTTCAGCACGCGCGCGTGGGTGATGTCGGTCATGAACCGGCCGGCTGCGGCATCAGCAGGTGAACCGACCCCAGCGCGAAGGGCTTTTCGCGGTTGTCCTGCCAGGCTTCGACCAGCACGCTGGCATAGCGCCGCCCCGTCCGCAGGATCCGCGCGCGCGCATAGGCATCACGCGGCAGGCCCGAGCGCAGGAAATCCACGGTGAAGTCGATGGTGCGGGGCAGGCTGGGCAGGCCCCGCCCGTCCAGCAGCTCTTGCGGGTCGATGCGCCCGGTCTCGAACTCTTCCCAAAGGCTGGTCCAGGCCAGGCTGACGATCGCCGTCACCTCAAGGAAGGCCGAGGTCACGCCGCCATGCAGTGCCGGGATCGCCGGGTTGCCGATCAGCTTGTCGGCATAGGGCAGGATCGCCGTCAGCTCATCGCCGCGCCGGTCGAACTGGATGCCCAGAAACCGCACATAGGGAATGCCGCCCGACAGCCAGGCCAGCGCCGCATCGCGCCGGGCCTTCACCACCTGAACCGGCTCGGGTCTGGGGCGCATGCTCATTCGCCGGGCCCCTTGCGCTGCTGGCGTTCCAGGGTGAAGGCGCCGTTGCCCATGGCGACCGGCCGGGCTTCGTCGTCATCGGTGGCGATGACGCGGACGAAGCCGACGCTGCGGGTTACATGGTGGCATTCGGCGCGGGCGCGCACCGCCTGCCCCGGTGTGGCGGGCCGCATATAGTCGATCCGCAAATCCAGCGTGGCGGCCGACAGGGGCTGCGACGGATGGCTCATCGCCGCGGCACCCGAAGCCGTGTCCATCAGCACCGAAATCGCGCCGCCATGCAGCACCCCCGTCGCGGGATCGCCGATCAGCCGCGAATCGTAGGGCATGACGATGGTGGCCATGCCCGGCCCCAGCTCGGTCAGTTCCATGCCCAGTTCGCGGGCATGGGGGATGGCCTCGATAAAGGCCCGCGCCATCCGCAGGATTTCAGGTTTCGACGGTTCGGTCATGGGGGCTCCGCTTCTGGCCAGAGAAAAGCGCCTTGCCCCGACGGTCGCAAGCCCCATTCTGCCGCCCGCCCGCGCCGATTGCCGCCGAAGGGCCGACGACCTGACGCCCGGCCTGTTGAACTGGTTGAGTTTTCCGCCGCCCGGCCCTAGCCTTCGCTTGCGGGAGGGTCCCATGGGCGAGCAGCTTCTTACCTTCAAGGAAATGTGCGCGCGCTTCGATGTCACGCCGCGCACCCTGCGTTATTATGAGTATATCGAGCTTCTGGCCCCCCAGAAGGAAGGCCGCTCGCGCTTCTATGGCCCGCGCGAGGTTGCCCGCATGACGCTGATCCTGCGCGGCCGCCGCTTCGGCTTTTCGCTGGAAGAGATTCGGCAGTGGCTCTTGATCTACGGCAAGACCGGCGAGAAGTCGCAACTTCAGGCCTGGCTTTCCATGGCTGACCGGCAACTGGCCGAACTTCTGCGCCAGCGCGCCGATCTGGACATGACCATCGACGACCTTCGGGCGCTGCGCAACACCGCCGCGGATGAGCTGTCGAAGTTCGACGAGGGCTGACATCACGTCACGCCGGATTCTGACGCGACGTCGCGTTTACGTTAACGTCAACTGATCTGCTATTCTCGCCGGCAACCGCCATATCGGCAGGACAACCGCCCTGCGAGAATGCCATGACGCCCACGACAAGCGACACCGCCGAGACCCTTTCGATCCGCGAGATGTGCGACGCCTTCGACGTCACGCCGCGGACGCTGCGGTTTTATGAGGCAAAGGAACTTTTGTTCCCGATCCGTCAGGGCACCCGCCGGCTGTTCACCCGCAAGGACCGCGCGCGGCTGACGCTGATCCTGCGCGGCAAGCGGTTCGGCTTCTCGCTGGAGGATATCCGGCAGCTTCTGGACATGTACGATCCGGCCGGATCGAACGAGGCGCAGCTAGTGCGCACCTATGACATCGCCAGGGCCCGGCTTGCGCAGATGGAAGCGCAGAAGGCCGAGCTTGAAATCGCCATCACCGAACTGAAGGCCCAGATGGCCGAAGGCGCGGCGCGCATCGCCCGTTTTCGGGCCGCGGCCGAATGAACTGAAAGGGAGGAAGACCAATGCCCAGCTACAACGCCCCGCTGAAGGACATGCAGTTCCTGCTGCATGACGTGCTGAACATCGCGGCCTCGGACGTGCCGGGCTATGCCGATCTGGATCAGGGTTTTACCTCGGCCGTGCTGGAAGAGGCGGGCAAGCTGGCGACCGATGTGCTGGCCCCCCTGAACGCCGTGGGCGATACCGAGGGCTGCAGGCTGGAAAACGGCGTGGTGCGCACGCCCACCGGCTTCAAGGCGGCTTTCGACCAGCTGCGCGAGGGCGGCTGGACGGCGCTGGACTGCGACCCCGAATATGGCGGCCAGGGCCTGCCCTACATCATGGGCACCGCGGTGGGTGAGATCTTCGTGTCGGCCAACATGGCCTTCAACATGTATCAGGGCCTGACCCACGGCGCCTATTCCGCCATCCATGTGCATGGCACGGTCGAACAGAAGGCGATGTATCTGCCCAAGATGGTGTCCTGCGAATGGACCGGCACCATGAACCTGACCGAACCGCATTGCGGCACCGATCTGGGCCTGATGCGCACCAAGGCCGAGCCGCAGGCCGACGGCAGCTACAAGATCACCGGACAGAAGATCTTCATCTCGGCCGGCGATCACGACATGTCGTCGAACGTCATCCATCTGGTTCTGGCCAAGGCCCCCGGCGGGGGTGAAGGGACGAAGGGCATCAGCCTGTTCATCGTGCCGAAGTTCCTTGTGAACGCCAATGGCACCCCGGGCGCCCGCAACGCCGTGTCGGTCGGCAAGATCGAGGAAAAGATGGGCATTCACGGCAATGCCACCTGCGTCATGAACTATGACGGCGCGACCGGTTGGCTTCTGGGCGATCTGCACAAGGGCATGCGCGCCATGTTCACCATGATGAACGAGGCACGTCTGGGTGTGGGCCTGCAGGGCTATGCCGTGGCCGAGGCCGCCTATCAGAACGGTCTGGCCTATGCCAAGGACCGCCTGCAGGGCCGCGCGGTGACGGGCGCCGAAAACCCGCAGGGCCCGGCCGATCCGCTGATCGTGCATCCCGACATCCGCCGCAGCCTGATGGACCAGAAAAGCTTTGTCGAAGGCGCCCGCGCCCTGACCTTCTGGGCCGCCAGCCTGATCGACCGCAGCCACAAGCTGAACGATGAGGCGGCCGAGGGGCTGGTCAGCCTGATGATCCCGGTGATCAAGGGCTTCCAGACCGACAAGGGCTTTGACGCCGCCGTGCTGGCCCAGCAGATCTGGGGCGGCCATGGCTATATCGAGGAACAGGGCATGTCGCAGTTCGCCCGCGACGCCCGCATCGCCATGATCTACGAAGGCGCGAACGGCGTTCAGGCGCTTGACCTTGTCGGCCGCAAGCTGGCGCAGGACGGCGGCAAGCATGTGATGGCCTTCTTCGAAATGGTGAAGACCGAAGTGAAGGCCCATGACGGCGACGACCGGATGAAGGGCTTTGCCGATCCGCTGAAGACCGCCTCGAAACAGCTGCAGCAAGCCGGCATGTTCTTCATGCAGAACGGCATGAAGAACCCCAATGCGGCGCTGGCCGGCAGCTATGACTTCATGCATCTGATGGGCCATGTCTGCATGGGACTGATGTGGACGCGGATGGCCAAGGCCGCCTATGCGGCGCTGGACGCGGGCACCGGCGACAAGGACTTCTACAACGCCAAGATCGCCACCGGCCGCTACTACATGGCCCGCCAGTTGCCGGCCTGCGGCATGCATCTTGCGCGGATCGAAAGCGGGGCCGAGCCGGTCATGGCGCTGGCGGCCGAGGCGTTCTAAGCTGAAGGCCCCGACGCCCGACCCCAAGGTGCCCCATGCCCAAGCGCTTTCGCCTGACCCGCCGTTTCCCTGTCGCCATGACCGAGGACGGCTATCGCAGGCTAAAGCGCTTCGCGGCCGAGGCCGGGCTGGATGAAGGCGAGGCGCTGTCGTTCCTGTTCGAACATTTCGACAGCGTGACGGACGAAGACAACCTGACCCACCGGTTAAGGCTGTTCAACTCCGAGCTTGAGGGCCGCAAACGCTGACGCTCCGGCAGGGTCCGGACCGTCGGCAACCTGACGAAGGCGGCGGGGCTGCGGCCCCGGCGTGACACGGGTTCTGGGAGGAACGGATGACCGCACGGCTTTATTGCTTTGGCGAAAGCGGCAACGCCTACAAGGTGGCGCTGATGCTGACGCTGACCGGCACCGAATGGCAGCCGGTTTTCGTCGATTTCTTCAAGGGAGAGGCGCGCAGCCCCGCCTTCCGCGACGTCAATCCGATGGGCGAGGTGCCTGTGCTGGAGATGGACGGCCGCACCTTCAGCCAGTCCGCCGTGATGCTGCGCCATCTGGCCCGCACCACCGGCCGCTTCGGCTGGATGAACGACGAAGAGGATGACGAAATCCTGCGCTGGCTGATGTGGGACAACCACAAGCTTTCGACCCAGGTCGGCACCACGCGCTTCCTGATGAACTTCCTTGCGTCCGACAAGCGCCCGGCCGAGGCCATTGCCTTTCTGCAGGGCCGCCTGAAGGCCGCCTATACCGTGCTGAACGACCATCTGGCGACCCGTGACTGGGTGGTGGGCGGGCGGGCAACCATCGCCGATCTGTCGCTGTGTTCCTATCTTTACTACCCCGAACCCTTCGGCTTCGCGCGCGCCGATTGGCCGCATATCGACCGCTGGCTTGACCGCATCGCGGCGCTGCCCGGCTGGAAACACCCCTATGACCTGATGCAGCGGGCCCTCCCGTCCGCCACCGCCTGAGGAGACCGCCATTGGAACAGATGCTCTTGGCCGTCGGATTGGTCTGCGCAACCCTTAGCAGTCGAGTCGTCCTTCTGGCAGCAAGGGGCGGCATCTTTGCTGAGATGGCGGCGAGGCAAAGCTTCGCTGTTCAGCTATTGGGTGCTCTGACGTTACCCGCTCAAATTGCGTTACTCGTGGCTGGTTTCTTTTTCTTTGTTTGGTGGCAGTGGGTTGCGATCGTCTTGGCTTCCTTATTCATCTTCGGCGCGATGGTTGGCAGATCTACGTGGGGAGCCTTTGCCTCAATTCGACCGCTGCTTGACCTAATCGCAGTAGCTTCAGCCGTCGTCGTATGGGCTTCCTACTTTCAATTGATCGCAATCTGAGGAGATCACCATGACCGAAGCCTATATCTACGACGCCGTCCGCACCCCCCGCGGCAAGGGCCGCCCGGACGGGGCGCTGCACGAAGTCACCTCGGTGGCGCTGTCGGCCGTCATCCTCAACGCGGTGAAGGATCGCAACGGGCTGACCGGCCACGCCGTGGAAGATGTGATCTGGGGCAATGTCACGCAGGTCGGGGAACAGGGCGGCTGCCTTGCCCGTTCGGCGGTGCTGCTCTCGGACCTTGACGAACGCATCCCCGGCCTTGCCATCAACCGCTTCTGCGCCAGCGGGATGGAGGCGGTGAACCTTGCCGCCAACCAGGTGAAGGGCGGCGCGGGCAGTGCCTATATCGCCGGCGGGGTCGAGATGATGGGCCGCGTCGCCATGGGTTCGGACGGGGCGGCGATTGCCGTCGATCCGACACTGGCGATGAAGACCTATTTCGTGCCGCAGGGCATTTCGGCCGACATCATCGCCACCGAATACGGCTTCACCCGCGATCAGGCCGACGCGCTGGCCGTGGAATCGCAGCGCCGCGCGGCCGAGGCCTGGGCGGCGGGCCGCTTTGCCAAGTCTGTCGTGCCGGTTACCGACCGCAACGGTCTGACGATCCTTGCGCATGACGAATACATGCGTCCGGGCACCGACATGCAGACGCTGGGCGCGCTGAAGGCCAGCTTCAAGGACATGGGCGAAGGGATGCCCGGCTTCGACAAGGTGGCGATGATGAAGTATCCGCATCTTGAGCGGATCAATCACATCCACCACGCCGGCAATTCCTCGGGCATCGTCGATGGCGCGGCGGCCGTGCTGATCGGCAATGCCGAATTCGGCAAGGCCCACGGGCTGAAGCCCCGCGCCCGCATCCGCGCCACGGCGAAGATCGGCACCGACCCCACGATCATGCTGACCGGCCCGGTTCCGGTGACCGAGAAGATCCTGAAAGACAGCGGCATGTCGATTTCCGACATCGACCTGTTCGAGGTGAACGAGGCCTTTGCCTCGGTCGTCCTGCGCTTCATGCAGGCCTTCAACGTGGACCCGGCCAAGGTGAACCCCAACGGCGGCTCGATCGCCATGGGCCATCCGCTGGGCGCGACCGGCGCCATCATCATCGGCACCCTGCTGGATGAGCTGGAGCGGACCGGCAAGGGCACCGGCCTTGCGACGCTCTGCATCGCCAGCGGCATGGGCGCCGCCACGATCATAGAGCGGGTGTAACGCATGGCGGACAGCCACCACTTCTTCTGGTCGGGCCCGTTCAGCCAGTGGCAGGCCTGCACCATCACGCTGGACGGGCTGTCCTTTACCTGCGCCGAGCAGGCGATGATGCATGCGAAAGCCCTGCTGTTCGGCGATGCCGGAGTGGCTGAGGAAATCCTTGCCGCCAAGGAACCCGGCAAGCAGAAGGCCCTTGGCCGCGAGGTGAAGGGCTTTGACGAGACGGTCTGGGATGCGCACAAAGAGGCCATAGTCACAAGGATCAATCTTGAAAAGTTCCGCCAGAACAAAGGGCTGCGGCGCAAGTTGTTCCAGACCTTGCCCCTGCCCATGGTCGAGGCGAGCCCCTTGGACATCATCTGGGGCATCGGCCTTGACGCTGACCACGCCCGGGTGACGCCGCCCGAAGACTGGCCCGGACAGAACCTGCTGGGCCGCATCCTGACCCGGGTGCGGGACCAGATGGCCACCGAATACCCCGAGGAAGCCGCGCAGATCGCGCGGGAAGGAGCAGTCTGAATGCCTAAGCTCGACCTTTCTTCTGTCCCCGTGAAAACCGGTTCCATCTATCCCGAACCCTATGCCTCGATGGTGAAGGGCCGGTCCAGCCTGCGTCTGGGCGATGCGGCGGGGCTGACGCAGTTCGGCGTCAACCTTGTCACGCTGGAGCCGGGCGCCATGTCGTCCCTGCGCCACTGGCATCTGGCCGAGGACGAGTTTGTCATGGTCACCGAAGGCGAATGCGTGATGGTGCAGGACGAAGGTGAAACCATCATGCGCCCGGGCGATTGCGCGGGCTTCCCGGCGGGTTCTACGAACGGCCGCCATTTCCTGAACCGCTCGGACGCGCCGGCGCGGTTTCTGGTCGTGGGCAGCAAGGCCCCGCGCGAGGTGGCAACCTATTCCGACCATGACCTGAAGGTGGAAATCGCGGGCGGCAAGGCCCGTTTCACCTACAAGGACGGCACCGACTGGACCGGCCCGCGGTGAAGATCGAAGCCGCCTCTGCGCCCCTGCACCGGCAGGACGGCATCGAAACGCTGCATCTGTCGGATGCCGGCGGGCTGCGGCAGATCGGCTGCTATATCGAAACGCTGGCGCCCGGCGCGGTGTCGTCGGAGCGGCACTGGCACGAAAAGGAAGACGAATTCCTGTTCGTGCTGGAAGGCACCGCGACGGCGACCGACAATCACGGCCCGCGCGACCTTGGCCCCGGCGATGCCGTCTGCTGGCCGCATGGCGTGCCGAATGCCCATCATGTGACGAACCGCGGCGCCGGTCCGCTGCGCTATCTGATCCTTGGCAGCCGGGTTCAGGGCGATACCTGCCATTATCCCGACAGCGGCCGGCGGCTGGAAAACAGCGCGACCGACTGGCAGGTGGTGGACGCAAGCGGCACGGTGCTGCGCGGCGGGCCCCTGCCCGACAAACTGCTGAACCTTCTGCCGCTTTGGGGCCATCCGCGTGAGGCGGCCGACCCCGCCAACCTGACCGCCGCCACCCGCATCTGGAGCGCCGAGCCCGATCTGGCCCACCCCGTTCTGGGGGCGGGCTGCGGCGATTACTCCCATGCGATCCTTGGCGATGCCGGAGGGCTGACCCAGTTCGGCGTGCATCTGGAAGAACTGCCGCCCGGTTCCTCATCAAGCTTCCGCCACTGGCATGAGGCCGAGGATGAGATGGTCCTGATGCTGCAGGGCGCGCTGGTGCTGATCGAGGATCACGAGACGCCTCTTCTGCCCGGCGATGCCGCCTGCTGGCCCGCCGGCGCCCCGGTGGGCCACCGGCTGCAGAACCGCTCGGACGCGCCGGCCCGCTATCTTGTCATCGGCACGCGGCACCACCGCGATGTCATCCATTATCCCGACCATGACCTGATCACCCACAAGGACGGCACCGCCCGCCGCTATCTGCGCGCCGACGGCACGCCCCACCCGACAGGAGGAAAGAAATGACCGATTTCACCATGCAGACCGACAGCGACGGCGTGGCCACCATCACCTGGGATGTGGCCAGGAAGTCGATGAACGTCATGTCCACCGCGGGCTTTGCCCTTCTGTCCGATCTGGTCGATCAGGCGCTGGCCGATCCGGCGGTGAAGGGCATCATCATCACCAGCGGAAAGAAGGATTTCGCCGGCGGGATGGATCTGAACGTCATCGCCCAGATGCGGGCGGGCGGCGCGCAGGCGATCTTTGACGGCGTGATGACCATGCACAAGGTGCTGCGCAAGATCGAGCTTGCGGGGATGGACCCAAAGACCAAGAAGGGTGGCAAGCCGATTGTCGCGGCGCTTCCGGGCACTGCACTGGGCATCGGGCTGGAACTGCCGCTGTCCTGCCACCGCATCATCGCCGCCGAAAATCCCAAGGCCAAGATCGGCCTGCCTGAAATCATGGTCGGCATCTTCCCCGGCGCGGGCGGCACCACGCGGCTGGTGCGCAAGATGGGCGCGATGATGGCGGCGCCCTTCCTGCTGGAAGGCAAGCTTTCCGATCCGAAATCCGCCAAGGGCGCCGGCCTGATTGATGAGGTGGTTCCGGCCACCGATCTTCTGGCGCGAGCGAAAGAGTGGGTGCTGGCGGCCAAGGACGCCGATCTGGTCAAGCCCTGGGACGACAAGGGCTACAAGATGCCCGGCGGCGCGCCCTATCACCCGGCGGGCTTCATGACCTTCGTCGGCGCCAATGCGATGGTGCATGGCAAGACCATGGGCGTCTATCCGGCGGCCAAGGCACTGCTGGCGGCGGTGTATGAAGGCGCGCTGGTGCCCTTCGATGCCGCCCTGCGGATCGAGGCGCGGCATTTCACCAGCGTTCTGACGAACCCCTCGTCCAGCGCGATGATCCGCAGCCTCTTCATCAACAAGGAAGCACTTGAGAAGGGTGCCAACCGCCCCGAGGCGCCCGACCAGTCGGTGAAGAAGGTGGGCGTCATCGGCGCCGGCATGATGGGCGCGGGCATCGCCTATGTCAGCGCCAATGCCGGCATCGAGGTGGTGCTGATCGACGCCGCGCAAGAGGCGGCCGACCGCGGCAAGAAGCATTCCGAAGACCTGCTCGACAAGGGCATGAAGCGCGGCAAGGTCACGGCCGAGAAGAAGGCCGAGGTTCTGGGCCGCATCACCGCCACCACCGATTACGCCGCCTTGGCCGGCTGTGACCTGATCGTCGAGGCCGTCTTCGAAGACCCCCGCGTCAAGGCCGACGTGACCGCCAAGGTCGAGGCCGCCACCGGCCCCGACTGCATCTTTGCCACCAACACCTCAACCCTGCCGATCACCGGGCTGGCCGCCGCATCGAAGCGGCCCGAGCAGTTCATCGGCATCCACTTCTTCAGCCCGGTTGACAAGATGATGCTGGTCGAGATCATCCGCGGCAAGGCAACCGGCCAGCGTGCGGTGGCCAAGGCGCTGGATTTCGTCCGCCAGATCCGCAAGACCCCCATCGTGGTGAACGACGCCCGCTTCTTCTTCGCCAACCGCTGCATCATCCCCTACATCAACGAAGGCATCCGCATGGTGGCCGAAGGGGTGGAACCGGCGCTGGTCGAGAATGCGGCGAAACTGGTCGGCATGCCGCTGGGTCCGCTGCAACTGGTCGATGAAACCTCGATCGACCTCGGCGTGAAGATCGCCAAGGCGACCAAGGCCGCGATGGGCGATGACTATCCCGATGAGGCGGTCGATCATGTGCTGTTCTGGATGGCCGATCAGGGCCGGCTGGGCCGCAAGTCGAACGCGGGCTTCTATGCCTATGACGACAAGGGCAACCGGCTGGCCCTGTGGGATGGGCTTGAGCAGAAATATCCGCTGGACCGCATGCAGCCCTCGCTGACCGACGTGCAGCACCGGCTTCTGTTCGCGCAGGTGCTTGAGGCGGTGCGCGCGCTGGAGGAAGGCGTGCTGACCGACATCCGCGAAGGCGATGTGGGCGCCATTCTGGGCTGGGGCTTTGCGCCGTGGTCGGGCGGCCCGTTCTCGTGGCTGGACATCATCGGCGCGGCGCGCGCGGTGGAGATCTGCCGCAGCCTGACGGCGCAGTTCGGCCCGCGCTTCCACGCGCCGGCCCTGTTGCGCGACATGGCCGAGAAGGGTGAAACCTTCTATGGCCGCTTCGGCGGCGCGCAGCAGGCGGCCTGACAAACCGGGGCGGCGGGTTCAGCCCGCCGCCTGTTCCAGCAAGCGACGCACCCAGACGGCGGCCGCCCAGGCCGCCGGCACCCCCAAAGGCAGCGACAGTCCCAGCGCCGCCATCGGCGACAAAGCCGCCGCTACACCGTCACTGGCTCGACCTCTGATGCACCGCTGACCGACAGCGTCGCGGCGGGCAGAAGGGTGGTCATCGGGGCCTCATGGGGGCAAAGGGGAAGGGGCGCGAGCGGCTCAGTTGACCTGATCGAAGGCCTTGTTCATCCGCTCCTGCGCCTTCTTGGGCAGTTTCGCGGCCTTGGCGGCATCCAGATTGGCCGGCGCGTCGCCCACCTGAACCAGCATCACCATGCCCATGGCGAAATGCGGCGTGCATTTCACACCGTAGACGCCGGGTTCGGTCACGGTCAGCACATATTCGGCGTTGATGTCGCCCTTGAAGGGCTCAACCCCCGCCGGCAGCATGTCCTTGATCGATTCCACATTGTGGCTTTTGTCGGTGGGCACGAATTTCACCGTGTCGCCGGGGGCGACCTTCACGAAGGCCGGCTCGAACACCATGGCGCCATCGGCGCCCTTGTTCAGCATATGCACTTCGACTTCAGCGGCCTGCGCGGCGGTGGACAGCAGCAGGCACAGGGCCGGCACGGCAAGACGGGACAGGAACATTTCGCTTCTCCTTCGGACCGGGCCGGAATGGCCCGTTGCCGCAGGGATAGCGCCATGGCGGGGGTGTCACTTTGCGTTGCCGCAAAGATAAAGGCGATCTTCAGCTTTCCGGATCGGCGATCCGCGCCAGCGCCGCGGTGTCATTGACCATCAGCTTCTGCCGCCCGCCTTCCACCAGCCCCTGCCCCTCCCATGCCGACAGGATGCGCGAGACGGTGTGCAAGGTGGTGCCCGTCATCTCGGCAATGTCCTGACGGGTGATCGGGAAGTCGATGCGCAGGCCGCCCCCTTCGGGCCGGCCGGCCTTCTCGGCCAGACGCAGCACGGCATGGGCCACCCGGCGTTCGACCTCTTGCGTCGACATCTCACGCAGGCGGGTGTGCGCCTCATCCAGCCGCTCGCCGATGGTCTGCATGGCGTTGATCGCAAGGCGGGGGTTGTTTTCCACCACCGCATCCCAGTCGGCCATGGGCCATGAGACGATGACACTGTCCACCGCCGCCCGCGCCGTTCCGGGGTAGTCGGGGCGGTTCAGCGCCCGGGCAAAGCCGAAAAGGTCGCCCGGATGCACCACGCGCACCATGACCTGCTGGCCTTCCTGGGTCACCTGCGAGACTTTCAGCCGCCCGTGCAGCAGCAGGAAAAAGGCATGCGCCGTCGCGCCCTGTTCAAAAACCACCTCGCCCATCGGTACGCGGCGGGCGGTGGCACGCGCCATCAGCCGGGTCAGTTCGGCCGGCTCCAGCTTGCGGAACAGGGGAAGATTGCGGACGACTGAGGTATCGATTGCCACGCCCGCCTCCCTGCGCATTGCCTCAGCCAAGGGTGACGCAATTGCAGGGCGAAGCAAAGGGCCAAGGCGCAATCATCCGGTCAGCCAGCGCGAAAGCCGGTTCAGCATGCCCTGCGGCACCTCGCGCACCAGCCGGAAGCCCAGGTTGTCTGGCGGAGTGCCGACCGAGCAACCACCGGTGCGGGGATTGCGTTCGAACAGGGTCAGCGCGGCACGGTGGCGGCCTTCGGCAATGTAGATGCCGCAGGTTTCGTCCTGCCGCAGGATGGCGCCGGTGCTGTCCACCTCGCCCCGGCGCAGGCAGGTCGATGTCCATTCCCAGACTGCGCCGCCGATGTCGCGCATGCCTGTGGCGCTGACGTTCAGGCTGCCCACGGGGCGGATTTCGCGGTCGCGGTCGCGTGAGCGGGCGGCCTCGGCCTCATATTCCGCCAGCCAGCGGACGGCGGGGTTCTGCGGATCATCGGCGATCCCCAAGGCGTCGTCGCGGAACAGGTCGGCCGCGCCCTGCGCCCATTCGGCATCGCTGGGCAGGCGCCAGCTTTCGCCGGTCACCGCGGAAAGCCAGTCGGCATAGGCCATGGCATCCAGCCAGTTCACCCCGGTCACCGGCAGGTCGGCCCGGTCCACCGGCCCGCCGGGCAAGGCACAGGCCCCGGCCGCGACGCAGGCTATGTAGTCGCCGGCCGAAACCGGCGTCACCATGATTTCGACCGGCGCGGGAATGCGCACCTCAGCCATGGGCGCATCGGTGGCATGGCCATTCAACCGCCATTCGCCGTCCAGCCGGTGCCGGAAGGCGGCCGGCTCCAGCAGCACCGTCGCGGGTGCGGGCCGGGGTTCGGCCAGGGCCGGACCCGCCATCAGCATGGCCGCAAGAACAAGGTATCCGCGCATGGGTCGCCCCCCGATGGAAGGGCCGCCCCGGTCAGGGGCGGCCCGGTTGCCGCGTCAGATCGCCGTCGGCGCCAGAACCTGCGTCATCAGATCGTCGTTCCAGTCGCCTTCCACCTTGAAATGGGCCGCCGCGCCAAGCTCGAACGCCTCGATCAGGTTGTGGTTCACATAGGCATAGATGCCCGGCTGCTCGAAGGTGTAAAGCGCCGCCCCCGCGGTGCCGCCGGGGATGAACCAGGTTTCCTGATCCAGTTCGGGCGGGTTGCGGAACTTTCCGGTCGCCCAGACATAGTTGCCATGTCCGCCGATCAGATGGGGCCGGGTGTCACGGTTGGCCTGGCTGTGGATGATCAGCACCGTCTCGCCCACTTTCGAAGTCATGGCATTGTCGCCCGTCAGCGCGCCGACCCGTCCGTTGAAGACGATGTGGGTGGGCGTCAGCGTGCGCATCGCCTTCAGCGCGTCGTCATAGCTTTCACCGGGGCTTTCGTAGGTCTTGAAGGCGCCGGTTTCGTCGCGGGGAACGTAGAAATCCTGCTCGCCCACATAATAGACCCGGTCATAGCGCAGCGGGTTGCCCTGCCCGTCCTTCAGCCCGTCGCGCGGCAGCACCATGATGGCGCCGTTCATCCCCGCCGTCACATGCCAGGGCACCATGCCGGGGGGCGCGCAGTGATAGACGAAGACGCCCTGCTTCGTCGCCTTCCAGCGCAGGATCACCTTTTCGCCCGGGTTGATCTGTGTCAGCCCGCCGCCGCCCAAGGCCCCGGTCGAGCTGTGGAAGTCGATGTTGTGCATCAGCTCATTTTCGGGCGCGTTGATCAGCGTCAGTTCGACATAATCGCCCTCATGCACCACCATCAGCGGGCCGGGGACCGTGCCGTTGAAGGCAAAGGCAAAGGTTTCAGTGCCTTCATCGTCAAGGACGATCTTCTTCTCGGTGATCGTCATCTCGAACTCGATCACGCGGGGGCCGGTGGTGGCGACCTGTTCGTGTTCATGCACGAAGGGCGGATCGACCAGCTGCACCTTGTGGCGCGGCAGGCCCTCGGCCGCGCTGGCGGCCACCTTGGTCAGCACCTCCTGCGCCTGCGCGGCGGTCGCGCGCATCTGGCTGACCGCGCCGGCCAGTGCGACCCCGGCAAGAATGGTGCGGCGCGTCATGGGAATCTGGGTCATCGTCTTGTCCTTTCGGCTGTCCGGTCCTGGCCCGGGTTGCCTCCTGACTAGCGGCTGACGCGCGGCCCTTCCTTGCGCCGGAACAACCTTCGGGCGCCCTTTCGCCCCGTTGCTTGCGGCAGCGCAAAGAGCGGGGCGGTTCGCCCCCTATGCCTGACCCGACCGGCAACAGGAGACCGCCATGACCAGAACCGAACCCAAACGCCCCCGCGTGCCGCGCGGCCTTGCCCGCGAGGGCGCCGCGCTGTGGTCTTACGGTTTCCGCCCGTTCTTTCTGGGGGCCGGCGTCTGGGCCGTGGCGGCGATGGCGCTGTGGATCGCCGCGCTGGCCCACGGCCTGCCGCTGGGCGGCGCCTATGGTGCCCCCCTCTGGCACGCGCATGAGATGGTCTTCGGCTTTGCCCCGGCGGTGCTGGCGGGCTTTCTACTGACTGCCATCCCGAACTGGACGGGCGGCCTGCCGGTCTCGGGCCGGCCGCTGATGGCGCTGGCGGGGCTTTGGGCGCTGGGGCGGCTAGCCATGGCGGGCGCCGCGCTGACCGGACCTAGCCTGGCCGCCCTTGCCGAGATGGCCTTTCTGCCGGTGCTTCTGGCCATCGCCGCGCGTGAGATCATTGCCGGCCGCAAGTGGAAAGACCTCAAGGTTCTGGCCGCCGTCGCCGCCATCGCCGCCGGGAACACCGGCTTTCACGCCGCCTTCTTTCTGGGCGGTGATCCGGCGCTGTGGCTGCGTGCGGGCGTGGCGGGCTATGTCGCGCTGATCATGGTGATCGGCGGGCGCATCGTGCCCAGCTTCACCCGCAACTGGCTGGCCCAGCGCGGCGCCACCGCCCTGCCGGTGGCCTATAACCGCTTTGACATGGGGGTGACCGCCTTCGGCGCGGCGGTGCTGGCGCTGTGGAGCCTTGCGCCCGATGCGGCGCTGCTGGTGCCGGCGGCGCTGGTCGCCGCCGGGCTGCATGCGCAACGGCTGGCGCGCTGGCGCGGGCTGGCCACCCGAGCCGAGCCGCTGCTGTTCATGCTGCACGCGGCCTATGGCCTTGTGGTGCTGGGGCTACTGGCCATCGCGGCGGCAGCGGCGGGTCTGATCCTGCCCGCCACGGCGCTGCATGTGCTGACGGTCGGCGCGATTGCCGCGATGATGCTGGCGGTGATGACGCGCGCCACCCGGGGCCATACCGGCCGGGCGCTGACCGCCTCACGCCTGACCGCGCTGTCCTACCTGTGCCTTTTCGCCGCCGCGCTGGCCCGGCCGCTGGCCGATGTGACCGGCGTCTTCGGCCTGATGGAAGTCGCGGGCCTTCTTTGGATCGCGGCCTTCGGGTTGTTTGTCGCCGAACATGCCCCGATGCTGCTGTTCCGGCGGCGCGAGTTGCGGGGCTAAAGAGGCGCCGCCACCATCATGGCGGGGCTCCACGGCGGGTCCCAGCTCAGCGTGACCTCGGCCCCCGCCACGCCCGGCACGCCCAGCACCGCCGCCTCGGCCGCCGCCTTCAGCACCCCGGCCAGCGGGCAGCCGCGTGTCGTCGTTGTCATCACCACGCGGGCCTGACCTTCTTCGACCGTGACACTGCGGATCAGCCCCATCGACGCCAGATCAAGCCCGGTCTCGGGATCATGCACCCCGCGCAGGGCCGCAAGGATGGCGGCGGGGTCAGACATCGGCCCCTCCGCGCCGGATCATCATGCGGTAGCTGGCGCCGTCCGCCCCGGCATTTCCCGCCCACTCATGGCCGCGCATGGCAAGTTCAGGGAAAAGAAACATCGGCTCGCGGTCCAGCACGGCGAAGAGGACGCTGCCGGGCGCCATCCGCTCCAGCGCCTCAAGAATGCGCTGCATCGGTTCGGGCGGCATCAGGCCGGTCAGATCCAGCACCTCGGCCGGATCGGGCCAGAAGGCGGCACCGGCCGAACTGCCGGGCGCCAGATGCGCGGCCGCCGCCGCATCGGCCGAGGGGGTAAAGGTCACCTCCCAGTCGCCGGCGGGAAGGTGGCGATCAACCACGGTGAAACCGCGGTTGACCATCACGCCGAACAGCGGCACCGGGCGGAACGGCGCCACAAGGCACAGCGCCTGCCCCGGCAGCAGGGCATCGGCGGCCTCCATGATGGCGCCGAAGGGTTCATCCCCGCGCGCCAGGAGCGGGCGGACGTCAAGCACGAAGGGGGCTGGGGCTGTCATCTTTCTGGCTCCGGTCTTTGGAAGGGACGAAAATCGGCGGGCGCGGCCAAGGCCGCAGCGCCACCGGCAGATGGGAAAGCCGGCGCACCGCCAGCAGTTCGGCCGCAAGGCAGGCCGCCGCGACCGTCATCAGAACGGCCGCCAGACGGAACCCCGACGCCGATTCCGCCAGCAAGGACACCGTGCCACAACCCGCACCCGCAACCCAGAGCCACAGCGCCCGCCGCACCCGCCTGGCATTGGTCAGATCCTGCACCTGCGGCACCGGGCCCCGGCCGATACGGGGCGAAAAGACCTCGATCCAGGTCAGGAAGCTGACGATCTTGATCATCTGGGCCAGCGTCAGGGTGGAAAGCCAGCCCGCCAGCGCGGCAAAAACCGCCGCCTCGGCCCAAGCTCCGCCAAGGGCAAAGGCCGGCGGCATCAGCAGGACCGTCGCCGCCAGAAAGGCCAGCGCCGCCCGGGTCATCTGCATGTTGACCTCGGGCTGCGGCCGCCGGCGCTGGCGCCACAGCCGGCGGATATCGGCCAGATAGATC
>JACZKR010000354.1 GCA_014859945.1 Paracoccaceae bacterium
GCGCTGGCCCGGCTGGAGGAGTTTGCCGAAACCCGGCTTGCCGCCTATGCCGCCGAGCGGGATTTTCCCGGCCTGCCCGCCACTTCGGGCCTGTCGGAACATCTGACCTATGGTGAGATTTCGCCGCGCCTGATCTGGCACCGCGGCCGCCGCGCGATGGAAGAGGGCAATCCGGGGGCCGAGACCTTTCTGAAGGAACTGGTCTGGCGCGAATTCGCCTGGGCGCTTCTGCACCACTTCCCCGATCTCGACCGCCGGAACTGGCGCCGCGACTGGGATGCCTTCCCCTGGCGCCCCGACAACCCCGAGGCCGAGCTGTGGCGGCGCGGCATGACCGGCGAGCCCCTTGTCGATGCCGCGATGCGTGAGATGTATGTCACGGGCCGCATGCACAACCGCGCCCGGATGATCGCGGCAAGCTATCTGACGAAACACCTTCTGACCGACTGGCGCGTCGGGCTGGCGTGGTTTGCCGATTGCCTGACCGACTGGGATCCGGCGGCGAATGCGATGGGCTGGCAATGGGTGGCGGGGTCGGGCCCCGATGCTGCGCCCTATTTCCGCATCTTCAATCCCGCCGGGCAGGCCGAGAAATTCGACGCCACACAGGCCTATCGCCGCGCCTGGGTGGCCGAGTTGTCGCGCCATCCGCCTGCCACCGCGACCAGCTATTTCGCCGCCGTGCCCCGCCGCTGGGCGCTTGATCCGGCGCGGCCCTATCCGCTGCCCGTGATCGGGCTGGCCGAGGGGCGGGAACGGGCGCTGGCGGCGCTGGCGCAAGGAAAAGCTTGAGAAACGGGGCGCTTTGGGCAAAGCATGACACAAAAAGACGACGCCCCGGGGGGTGGTATGACGCATCTGACGACGACGAAAGGCCAGACCGGCCTGCCGCGTTACTTTGCGGCGGTCTTCGATATCGCCCTGCGGATCAGCCGCGGGCGGCTTGATTTCGTGCTGCCCGACGGCCGCCGTTTCCGCGCCGAAGGCAGCCAGCCCGGCCCGGTGGCCGAGATCGTGGCGCATGATCCCGATGTCTTTGCCCGGCTGATCCGCGAAGGCGAGCTGGGCTTCTGCGATGCCTATATCGACGGCGGCTGGTCCAGCCCCGATCTTCAGGCCTTCCTTGACCTTATTCAGGCCGGCAACGAAGGCGTCTATGACGGTTTTCCCGGCATGGGGCTGGTGCGCGCCTACGAACGGCTGCGCTTCTGGCTGCAGTCGAATTCGAAGCGGCAGGCGAAGAAGAACATCGCCTACCACTACGATCTGGGGAACGATTTCTACCGGCTGTGGCTGGATGACACGATGACCTATTCCTCGGCGCTGTTCCTGACCGGGCAGGAAAGCCTGGAAAAGGCGCAGACCCAGAAATACGCCTCGATGGTGGACCGGATCGGGGCGCAGCCCGGCGATCATGTGCTGGAGATCGGCTGCGGCTGGGGCGGGTTTGCCGAATATGCCGCGAAAGAGCGCGGATTGCGGGTGACGGGGCTGACCATCAGCCAGGCCCAGCACGATTACGCCGTGGCGCGGATGGCGAAGGCGGGCCTGTCGGACAGGGTCGAGATCCGGTTGCAGGACTACCGCGACGAACGCGGCAGCTATGACGGCATCGCCAGCATCGAGATGTTCGAGGCGGTGGGCGAACGCTACTGGCCGGCCTATTTCGACACGCTGCGCGACCGGCTGAAGCCCGGCCGCCATGCCACGCTGCAGATCATCACCATCGCCGACCGGAGGTGGGAGCATTACCGCAGGAACGTCGATTTCATCCAGAAATACATCTTCCCCGGCGGCATGCTGCCTTCGCCCGGGGCGCTGAAGCGCGAAATCGCGCGCGCGGGGCTGACCTTCCGCGACAGTTTCGAATTCGGCCAAAGCTACAGCCAGACCCTGCGGCGCTGGCACGACAGCTTCAACGCCCGCTGGGATGAGGTGCGCGCCATGGGCTTTGACGACCGCTTCCGGCGGATGTGGAACTTTTACCTCACCTCTTGCGCGGGGGCCTTTGCCGGCGGAAACTGCGACGTGACGCAGATCACCGTGACCCGGCCCTGAAGGAGCATCATGCCCACCGCCGCCAAGCTTGCCGCCGCCGCTGCCTTTGCCATCGTCGCGGCGATTGCGGCGCATCTCTTCATCCCGGCCCTGCCCGAAGGCACCCCGCCGGGCTGGCTGCGTGAGGTTTCGGCGGCAATCGGCCTGCTCTGCGGCTGGTGGATCATGGGCAACCGCGTGGGCAAGGGCTATGGCGAGGCGGCGGGATCGGGCATCCTGACCTCGGCGCTGTCGCTGTTCTGGGTGATGCTGGTCTTTTCCATCGTCACCATGGTCAAGCGTTCCATGCGGATGCTCTATGACGGGCCGATGGATGCGGTGATCGGGGTTTTCGATCTGATGCTGGATTACGGCGCGCTTCTGGCCGCGCCGGCGACGCCGGTGGCGCTGATCCTGGGCGGCATTCTGGGTGGCTGGTTCACCGAATGGGCGGGCCGGCGCTGGCCCTGAACGGAAAGACCCCGATGACCGACATGTTCTTTTACGGCACCCTGTGCCATCCGCCGCTTCTGGCCGTGGTTCTGGGCCGCGCCGTGGCGGGCCATCCCGCCACGCTGCCCGGCCATGCGGTGCATTGGGCCGACGGCGGGGCCTTTCCGGTGCTGGTCGCGGCCACGGGCGGCCGGGCGACGGGCGTTCTGGTGCGCGGCCTGACGGATCAGGACGTGGCGCGGCTGGATTATTACGAGGCCGGCTTCGCCTTTGATACCCGGGTTCTGACGGTGGAGACCGCCGAAGGCGCGGCAGAGGCGCTGGTCTATATCCCCCGCGCCGGTCAGTGGCAGCCGGGGGCGCCGTGGCATCTGGCGGACTGGCAGGCGCGTTATGGGGCCGAGGTAACGGCGACGGCGGGCGATGTCATGGCGTTTTACGGGGAAAAGCCGGCGGCGGCGGTGCTGCGGCG
>JACZKR010000355.1 GCA_014859945.1 Paracoccaceae bacterium
GGGGCGCGCTTTGGCGCCGGTGTCAGGATTGCGGTCATGGCTTAATCCCCCGCCGCGCGGCCCTTGAGCGGGATAATCCCGCGCGGCCGGAACTGGATGAACAGGATGATGAACAGGATCATGTAGGTCTGGGCGGCCAGCGTGTTCGAGGGGTTCATCCACTCGATCACCTTCTGGAAGCCGCCGATCATCGAGGCGCCGGCCAGCGTGCCCCAGATGTTGCCCACCCCGCCGACGACCACCGTCATGAAGCTTTGCACGATATAATCCGCGCCCAGCTCGGACGTGACCTTGGCGTAAAGCCCGATGGCCACTCCGGCGATCCCTGCGATGCCTGATCCAAGGCCGAAGGTCAGCATGTTGATGCGGTCGGGGTTGATGCCCATGCTGGCGGCCATGGTCGGGTTCTGCGTCACCGCCCGCACCTCAAGCCCCAATCGGGTGCGCTTCATCAGCCACAGGAAGAAGCACAGAAAGATCAGCGCCAGCACGAAGATCGCGATGCGGATATAGCTGATCGAGACCACGTCGTTTAAGGTCAGCGCCCCATCCAGCCATGCCGGTGAGGTCAGCGGCCGGGCCTGCGTGCCGAAGATGTTCTTGAGGATCTGTTGCAGCGCAATGGAAATCCCGAAGGTGGCCAGCAGCGATTCCAGCGGCCGGCGGTACAGGAAGCGGATCACCAGCCGCTCCATCGCCACGCCGGCGGCGAAGGTGACGGCGAAGGCCACGGGCAGCGCGACAAGGATGGCGGTGGTGTAGTCGCTGATCCACAGCTGCACGACATAGCCGGTGTAGGCGCCCAGCGTCAGAAACTCGCCATGCGCCATGTTGATCACCCGCATCACGCCGAAGGTGATGGCAAGGCCGATGGCGGCAAGGAAGTAGATCGCGGCCAGCGACAGCGCATCAAGGCCAAGGTCGGCCACCTGCATCACGCCGGTCTTGATTCCGATGGCGCGCAGGGCGGCATTGGCGGCATCGGTCACCGCCGGATCGGGTTCGGCATAGATGTCAAAGAAGCGGTGGGCGGCGAGGATCGCGTCGGCCTCGTCCTGCGTGGCCGCCACGGGCACGGCGCCGGCGGCTTCCAGCGCGGTATAGGCGCGGTCGCGGGCCTCTTGCGTGGCAAGCTCGGCCAGCGGGATGCCGCCGACCTTGCCACCCGCGATATGGGCAGCAAGGGCCGCGCGCTGATCGGCCAGCGTCAGGGGCGCGGGCGCCAGCCCGGCATCGACCAGCAGTGCGAAGGCATCGGCCACCGGCAGATCGCTGCCCGGAAAGACCTCACGCGCGATGTTCGTGCCTTCGGGCGGCGCCCCGGCCACGGCGATGCGGCGGGTGGCGACCAGCGGGTTCAGCGCGCCCCGCAGGTCCAGCCCCAGATCGGCGCCGAAGCCTTCGATGGCGGCGATGCGTGCGGCGCTGTCGGGGTCATACCGCAGGGTCAGAAGCCGTTCGAGCCGGGTCTTCTGCGCCAGAAGCGCCGCGTCATCTTCCCCCGCGATGGCGGCGCGCAGCGGCTCCAGATGGTCGGGCTTGGGGTCGCGGGCGATGGATTCCAGCGCCGCCGCCCGTGCCGCGCGGTCGGGATCGGACAGGGTGAACTGCACCAGCGCCGTGGCGATCAGCCCGCGCACCCCGGCATTGGGCTTCAGTTCCACGACATCGGATTTCGCGGCAAGGCCGGCGGGGGCGCCGGTCAGGTAGGTCAGCGCCCAGCCATCGCCCTCGGCCGCGATCAGGAAGAAGACGCCATCGGCCTTGCGCATCCCAAGGCCCTTGTTGCCCCAGGCCTGCAGCACGGTTGCCGCCATCGGGTCGCCAGACTGCGCCAGCGCGTCGATCACCGGACCGATGGTCTGGCGCGACGGCTTCTCGACCAGACCCGCATGGGCGGCAAGAATCTCGGCAGCCGTCTCGGCCCGGGCGGGGGCATGGGCGGCCAGCGCGACCCCAAGGGCCACGATCAGCGAAAGAAGGAATTGGCGCATGGTCTCCGACCTGTCGGGGCTGTGCGGGGGCCGGACATCCGGCCCCCGGCGGTCGGGGTCAGATCAGTAGTTCGACTTCAGCTGCACGCAGGTCTTGGTTTCGGTGTTGTACATGCCGCATTTCAGGTCTTTCCAGTCGGCCTCAAGCACCGCCGATTCCGGCAGGAAATCGGTCCAGGCGTCGCCGGGAACCGGCTCGGTCTGGCTGATGATGTCGAACTGGCCATCTGCGCGAATCTCGCCGATCAGCACGGGCTTGGTCAGGTGGTGGTTCGCCAGCATTTCCGACATGCCGCCGGTCAGGTTGGGGAATTTCTGGCCGACCATGGCGTCGATCACCGGATCGACATCGGTGGTGCCCGCCGCCGTGACCGCGTTCACCCACATGTTGAAGCCGATGTAATGGGCTTCCATCGGGTCGTTCGTCACGCGCTTGTCGTCCTTGATGAAGGCCTTCCAGTCGGCGATGAACTTGGCGTTCTCGGGGGTGTCGGCGGTCATGAAGTAGTTCCAGGCCGCGAGGTGACCGACGAGGTTCGAGGTATCAAGGCCCGAAAGCTCTTCCTCGCCCACCGAGAAGGCGACCACGGGCAGGGTGTCGGCGGTGACGCCGGCCGCAGCCAGTTCCTTGTAGAAGCCGATGTTGGCATCGCCGTTGATGGTCGAGATCACGCCCACCTTCTTGCCGTCGGCCCCCAGCGCCACGACATCGGCGACGATCTTGGACCAGTCGGAATGGCCGAAGGGCGTGTAGTTGACGAAGATATCCTCGGCCGCGATGCCCTTCTGCTTCAGGTAGCTTTCCAGAATGTTGTTCGTGGTGCGCGGATAGACATAGTCGGTGCCGAGAAGGGCGAATTTCTCGACCCCCAGTTCGTTCAGGTAATAGTCCACCGCCGGGATGGCCTGCTGGTTCGGCGCGGCGCCGGTGTAGAAGACGTTCTTTGAGCTTTCCTCGCCCTCATACTGCACCGGGTAGAACAGCAGGCCGTTCAGTTCCTCGATGACCGGCAGCACCGACTTGCGGCTGACCGAGGTCCAGCAGCCGAACATGCAGGCGACCTTGTTGACGGTCAGCAGTTCGCGCGCCTTTTCGGCAAACAGCGGCCAGTCCGAGGCCGGATCGACCACCACCGCCTCAAGCTGCTTGCCCAGAAGGCCGCCCTTGGCGTTCTGCTGTTCGATCAGCATCAGCATTGTGTCTTTCAGCGTGGTTTCCGAAATCGCCATCGTGCCCGACAGCGAATGCAGGATGCCGACCTTGATCGTGTCGGTCTGGGCAAAGGCCAGGCGCGGCAGGCCCATGGTGGCCACACCGGCCGCGGCACTGGCAAGCAACGAACGTCTGGAAATCTTCATGATCTGTCCCCCATCGGGAGCCGGGGCCTTCCCCGCCGGGCGGAAATGCCCGATGATGGCCCGGCAGCAATTGTTGCACCCCGTGCGGTGGTGGTGGCCGTCGAACTCCGTCCGCCACCGCACATCTGTTCTTTCCCGGTCTTCGGCCGGGCAAGGCCAGCAGAGCGGCCGGCGGGGCGGCTGACAACAAGAGTCGGAAACGGCAAAGAAGTGGTCGGGTTCCGCCCCCGAATTTGATGCATTTTTCCGCGAAGTTTGTTTCTGCGGTGCAGAAATTGTGCGGAACCTGCGCGAAGAAGCGGCAGTTGCCGCCGATTCGGGCCTAGCCGAGGGCGATCAGGTGGTTGTCCCAGGCGGTTTCTTCGCGGTTCAGGGGCGCCAGCCCGGCGATGCCGCAGGACCACAGCGCCCCCTGCCCGTCCGTCGCCATGAAGGCACCGCCAAGGGGCGCCACGCCGCAGATATCGGCGCGGCGATGGGTGGCCAAGGGCTGGCCCGCCGCATCAAAGATCATCAGCGCCCCGCCGACGGGCGAGGTCAGCGCGATGCGGCCGCCGCTGGCCGCGATGGACCCGGCATAGCCCTGCATCGCAAAGGCATCGGCCTCGGCCGGGGGGCAGAGGCGCGGCGCGCTGCCCGGCGACCAGAGGCCCAGCTGCGGCACGGGTTCGGCCGGGTCGCCCTCCCACTGCATGGCGAAGGCGATGTCACCGCCCGACAGCGCCAGGTGGCGGATCGAGTTCTGGTGCAGTTCCGCCGGCAATTCCGCCTGATCCTGCAACACCCCATCGGCCGAGATCAGCGACAGATTGGGCCGCATGACATCGGTGTTCAGCTTGCTGCGGTCCGTGGGGTCGGTGCGGATGCCGCCATTGGCGATGACCAGCCGGCCATCGGCCAGCCGCTTCATGTCATGCGGACCCACCCCGCCCGAGGCCCATTCGCCGATGCGCTTATACCCGCGCGTCTCCCACAGGCCGATGCGGCCTTCCGAGGTTTCGGCGACCACTTCCGAGGTCATCAGCAGGCTGCCATCCAGCGAAAACGCGCCGTGGCCGTTGAACTGCCGGCCTTCGGGCGGCGTCAGTTGCGCGGTCACGGCCCCCGTCACGCAGTTCAGCACCAGCGCGAAGGTGCCGGGGCGGCGGGCAAAGGCCACGGCCTCGGGCCGGTCGGGATGGGCGGCGGCGGCATGGCCGCGCGCGGGCAACGCGATGCGAAACAGGCTGGCGCCCGCAACCGTCAGCCCGTGAAGAACAAAGCCATCCGCCGTCTTTCCGGCGGCCAGATAGGCGGGATTGCCGGCGTCGGCCCAGCTGAGGCGCGGCAGCGAGGCGCAGGCAAGCCCGGCCAGAAAGGCGCGGCGGGTGGCCATGGTCAGTCTCCGTCCTGCGAGTTGAAGCCGATGCCGACGCCCAGCGCCGGCGCCATCTCGGCCAGCATCGTCTCGCGCAGGGCGCGCAGCGATTGCTGCAGGATTTCGACCTTCAGCCTGCCCTGCGGCGTGGCGACCCCGGCAAAGACCGGATCATCCAGCCCCTCGGCCAGCGCGATCGCCTTGTCGAAGCCGGCCAGCGTGCGGGGAATGTCGGGGGTCAGCGCCACGGCAAAGCCGCGCAGCGCCACCAGCGTCAGCGTGACATTGCGCAAGGACCGGCCCGAGGCCCGCGCTTCGGCCAGTTCGGGGCGGGGCTTGTCGAACGTGCCCATCGGGCGGCCCAGCCGCTGATCGGCCAACACCTCGACCCCGGTGGCAAGCTGGGTGAAAAGCGCCTGCTTCGCCTCATCTTCGGTCAGGAACGTGGTGTTGCCGGGCTGACCGGCGCCCAGAACCGTTTCGGCAAAACCGCCCTGCCAGCCCGAACGCACCTCATCCGCCATGCGGGCAAGGTCATCGGCGGTGGCGCGGATCAGCGCGCAGGGATCGGCCGGCAGCGGCTCGGCCGGGTAAAGCAGCCGCTCAAGCCCCATCAGCCCGCGCGCGGCAACCGATTGTTCGGCAAAGGCTTCGGGCGCCAGTTTCGCCGGATCGCCGGTCAGAAGCCCGCGCTGCGCCTTGGCCCCCAGCGCCTTGGGATCGGGCCAGAAGGCAATGGCCAGCGCCCGGCCATCCTCTTCGGCCGGGCCCAGATGCAGGAAGGACACCCCGGCCCAGGCATCGAACGCCGCCTGCCAGGGGGCCTGCAGGGCTTCGGCCCGGCAATCCTGCGCGGCGGCTTTGGCCAGATCGGCGGTGCGGTCGGCAAAGGCCTGATAGCCGGGCAGGATCACCCCGTTCACCGCCTGCGCTACATCGGCGGCGGCGGGGGCAGCAAGGCCAAGACCAATGGCAAGGACAAGGGGCAGGCGCATCACAGGCTCTCCAGAAAGGCGATCAGGGCGGCGCGGTCTTCGGCAGGCAGGGCCACCACGCCGTCGCGCGCGGCCTGCGCTTCGCCGCCGTGCCACAGCACCGCCTCAAGCAGGCTGCGCGCCCGGCCATCATGCAGGAAATAGCTGTGGCCGGAAACCTGCGCCGTCAGGCCGATGCCCCAAAGCGGCGGCGTTTTCCATTCGCTGCCCGTGGCGCGGCCCTCGGGCCGGTTGTCGGCCAGCCCCGGCCCCATGTCGTGCAACAGAAGGTCGGTATAGGGCCAGATCAGCTGAAAGCTTTGCTCGGGCTGGCCGGTCAGGCGGTGGGTGACGAATTTCGGCTGATGACAGCCGGTGCAGCCCAAAGTGTAGAAGACCTCCTTGCCGCGCAGCACCTGCGGGTCATCGGCATTGCGCCGTTCGGGCACCGCAAGGTTGCGGGCATAGAAGGTCACCAGATCAAGGCTGGCCTTGTCCACCTCCAGCCCGTCGCGGACGCCCGGTTCCTGCCCATGCACGGCGGCGCGGCAGGCGGCTTCGGACGGGGTGCAATCGCCCCAGGGGTCGGGATGCAGCGGCGTTGACAGGCCCATGTCGCCCGAAAACGCCCCGGCCGACTGTTCGCGCACCGTGGGCGCGCCCCCTTTCAGGCCAAAGCGACCCAGCATCGGCACCCCGAATTCAACCGAGGGCACGATCGAGGGCCGGCCGGAAATCCCGTCGCCATCGGCGTCGTCCGGGTCGGCAAGCGCCAGGATGTCGGCGGCGGGAATGGCCTCCAAGAGGCCAAGCCCGGTCATCTGCGGCGCGACGCGGGGCGACAGCTGCACATCGGCAGCAAGGGGGCCATAACCGGGGTTCGACACGGCATAGGCCGGCGCGCGCAGGGAAACAACCGTGCCATCGGCCAGCGTCACCGGGGTTTCGGTATAGCTGACCTCCATCCGCCCTTCGGCGGCATGGCCGGGGGCGGCCAGATCCTGCAACTGGCCGCCATAGACCGGCTCGGGCTGGGTGGCGAGCCAATCCTCGATCTCGGCCGGTGCGCTGCCGCCCGGCACCGACAGGCGCAGGAACATCGAGACGCGCCCGTCATCGGGGCCTTCGGGCGGATGGCCGCGGCCGTCCTTCAGGTGGCAATCCTGACAGGCGCGGGCGTTGTAGATCGGCCCCAACCCGTCGGACGCGGCGGTAGAGGACGGTGAGGCGACCCAGGTCTTGCGGAACAGCGCATTACCCAGCTTGAAGCCCATCTCGTCTTCAAAGGGCATGTTGGCCGATGACTGGCTGAAGGCATCGGCATTGGGCCGGGCGCGCACCGTGGCGGCGCCGGCCTGCATCACCTCAAACGGCTCGGTCGTGGTGAAATCGGCGGGCGGCTGCAGCACGGTCGCGATGCGGGCGGTTTCCTCGGCGGTGCGGGGGATCACCGGCAGATGGCGGTCATCCAGCGTCTGGGCACCAAGCGGCGCGGCTGCCAGAACCAGAAGGCAAAGGGGGCGAAGCATGGGTGCATCCTTTCGCAGCCTTGCTTAGTCCTTTTTCCGACTGTTTCAATCGGAAAAAGGGGATGCGACCCTGCGCCTCACATGGCTTCTGCGTCACTCGGCCTGATCGGCGGGCTTGGCGTTCAGAAGGCCATAGCCCTGTTCGCCCAGCTTGTCATAAAGCCCGATCTGGGTTTCGAGGAAGTCGATATGCCCCTCTTCATCCCCGATCAGATCGTCAAACAGCGCCCGGCTGACATAATCGCCGACCGTGTCGCAATGGCGGCGGGCCTCGATATACAGCGTCCGCGCGTCATGTTCGCCGGCAAGGTCGCATTCCAGCGTCTCTCGCACGGTCTGGCCGATGCGCAGCGAGTCAAGCTTCTGCAGGTTCGGATGGCCTTCCAGAAAGATGATCCGCGCGATCAGACGATCGGCGTGGTGCATCTCTTCGATGGATTCGGCGCGTGACTTGGCGGCCAGATGGCCATAGCCCCAGTCTTCCTGAAGGCGGAAATGCAGCCAGTACTGGCTGACCGCCGTCAGTTCAGACCGCAGAGCCGCGTTGAGATAGTCGATGACCTTCGGGTCGCCCTTCATGCTGCCTTCCTTTCCATGCGCCGAGTATCGGGACCGGTTGGCTGGGACGTTCCGCAGCGGGAACCTCCGTGGCTACCCCGAAACTGTCACACCGGCGCATGGTGTCAAGGAAGAGCGGCATGCAGCCGCCGCAGTCGGCACGCTTCCCCAGCGCGTGATAGACCTTGCCGGGGGTGATGATGGTGGAAGGGTCCGCCGCGCGCATCCAGTCGACGGCCGCGCGGATCTGGTGATCCGAGATGCTCTGGCAGTGGCAGACGATCATGGCGGACCTTCCGGTTTACTGGAAAACGGCCGTGGGGTTATCAAGGCTGTCGGACCCTTCGAAGTCGATCTTCGACAGGCCCAGCACCCCCACCGCCCGCTCGATGGATGCGGTCTGGTCCACCAGCGCGCTGACCGCGCCCATGATCAGCGCCTCGCCGTCCTTGTTGCCGGCCTCAAGCATCTGGTCATAGGCAAAGCCGCCCTCGGCCGCCGTCTTGATCGCCGTCAGCGCCGCAACGCTGGTATCGAGCTTGCCCTTCAGCTCGGCATCCACCGCCGGATCGGCCGCAGCCACCAGATCGGACAGCGAAGGCCCGCTGACCGTGCTGCCATCCACCCGGGCATAGCTGCCCAGATAGACGTTCCGGATGCCCAGACCGTCATAATAATGGCTGTTGTGGGTGTTGTCCGAGAAGCAGTCATGCTCATCCTCGGGGTCGTTCAGCATCAGGCCCAGCTTCATCCGCTCACCGGCCTGTTCGCCGTAAGACAGGCTGCCCATGCCGGTCAGCATGGCCAGAAGCCCCGCCTGCGGATCGGCCGTGACGGCCGCGCGGCCGGCGCCGCCTTCGGCCCACTGGGCGGTCATGTATTCCAGATCGCTGACCAGAAGGTCGGTCGCCGCCACCAGATAGGCCGCGCGGCGGTCGCAGTTGCCGCCGGTGCAGGCATCGCCGGTGGCGTAATCGGTCCAGGGCCGGTTGCCCGCACCCGGGCCGGTGCCGTTCAGGTCCTGGCCCCACAGAAGGAACTCGATCGCATGATAGCCCGAGGCCACGTTCGCCTCGATCCCGTCGGCTTCCTGCAGCGTGCCCGAGATCAGGTCGGGCGTGATCACGGTCGCATCCACCTCGGTGCCCGACAGGGTGAACTTCGGCGTGGCGATCACGTTCAACGTGGAGAGGCTGTTTTCCTCATTCTGTCCGTAGCCTTCGGCGACATAGTCGATCAGGCCCTCGTCCAGCGGCCAGGCGTTGACCTTGCCTTCCCAGTCATCGACGACCGGGTTGCCGAAGCGGAAGACCTCGGACTGCTGATAGGGCACGCGCGCGGCCAGCCAGGCGGCGCGGGCGGCCTGCAGCGTGTCATCCGAGGGCTGGGCAATCAGCGCGCCCACCGCCTCGCGCAAGGCGCGCGCGGTCGCCAGGCTGTCGGCATAGGTCGCCTCGGCGATATCGGCATAGGTCGCCACCACCTCGGCGGGTTCGGCCGCAAGGGCAGGCCCGGCAAGGACGGTGGACAGAAGCAGGGCAGAGGCAAGGCGTTTCATGCGGGGTTCCGGAATGGTTACTTGGTCAGGATCAGCTTGCCCGCTCGGGTGATGCGCAGCGCATAGATCTGGCCGTTCAGCACGATGCGCGCCAGCGCACCGCCGTTGGTCAGCGAAAGGGCATCATGGACAGGTGTCGCGTCGGCTTCGAAGACGCGGGAGGAAAGGGGCGCGGTCATGTCAGTCTCTCCGTCCGCGGCGGAGGAGGGGCAAAAGGGCGGGGTTCGGTCACGGGCTCCTCGGCGTCCACTGCGGATCAATCGGTTTCCGGCTGGCCCGCAGGCTGGCTTGGCCAATTCATGACAAAAACACTTGGACAAGTAAAGACTGATTCTTTTTCTCGGCAATTGGCCGGCTGCTGTGGCTCGCTGTGTGTGGCTCGCCACGGAAGTTTGCAGGGTTTGACACGGAAACCTGCAGCAACAGCGTTTCTTCCCTACCCCGCCGGTGGCCGTTGACGGACAGTCAAACGCCCCGTTGAACGCGTGCTGGCAGGTGCCGTTATGCGGTGGACATCGTGTCCGCGTGCTCGCGCCGGGGCACCGACCTTCCGTTAGTGCGGCGCCAGTGGCGGCTCGGGTGGCAGGCAGGCATGCTGCCGATCATCCCTGCGGATAGGCTTGGTCAAATGACTTGGCCGGACTAGGGTCCAGACTCATTGAGTTTCACAGCCAGAACAAGACGGTCGCGGCGAGCATGATCGCAGAGAAGAAGGTTTCAGGGCACCGGTCGTATCGGGTTGCAACGCGCCGCCAATCCTTCAGGCGGCCGAACATGATCTCGATGCGGTTGCGCCGTTTGTAGCGCCGCTTGTCGTATTTTACGGCCTTCTTGCGGGACTTCCGGCCGGGGATGCAAACCTTTATCCCCTTGTCTTTCAACGCATCTCTGAACCAATCGGCGTCATAGCCCCTGTCGGCTAAAAGCCACCCTGCCTTCGGCAGGCTGCCCAGCAGCGCAGCCGCGCCGGTGTAATCGCTGACCTGCCCGGCCGACAGGTAGAACCCGATCGGCCGCCCCTTCGCATCCGCGACCGCGTGCAACTTGGTGTTCATGCCACCTTTGGGGCGCCCGATCTGGCGCCCGCGCCCCCCTTTTTTACCCCAAGGCTCGATGCCGTGCGGTGCGCCTTGAGATACGTCGCGTCGATCATGATCGTCTTGTGCTCGGCGCTCGCGGCGGCCAGGCCAATCATGATCCGGGCGAAGACACCGTTCTCACTCCAGCGCTTCCAGCGGTTGTAGAGTGTCTTCGCCGGGCCGTATTCCTTCGGCGCGTCACATCAGCGCAACCCATTGCGATTGATGAAGATTATGCCGCTGAGAACACGACGATCATCAACGCGGGGTTTGCCATGGCTCTTCGGAAAGAACGGCTTGAGGCGCTCCATTTGTGCGTCCGTCAGCCAGTAAAGATTGCTCATTGATCAGGTCTCCTTGCGGAGCCTGAATCACGCCAAATGCCTGAAATCAATGGGTCTGGAGCCTACGCCGCAGGCGATCCGCTCTCCGGCTTCTTCAAGATACCGATGATCTGCGCTTCTGTGAACCGCAATTGCTTCATAATCCGTCTCCTTGCGTGGACGGATTCCCCCAGAAACTGGATGAGTTGCCGGGCCTCAGGTCGGGCGGCACGTTAAGGCCGCTGCAGGCATTCAACTTAGCCGCAGGCGGGACGCGGACGGCGCAGCGACTGAGCCAGCAGGGCGATGGTTTCGGAATGGGTCCGGGCGTTTGCAAAAGTGCCGGCCTGCGACAGGCGCTCGGCCTGCCTTTCGGTCCGGTTTTCAAGGTGGCGCCCGCCGACAAAGCCGATGGCGCGCATCCCCGCCGACATGGCGGCAAGAACACCGGCAGTGGCATCTTCGACCACGATGCACTGTTCAGGCGGGCACCCCAACCGGGCCGCCGCAAACAGCATCAGATCGGGCGCGGGCTTGCCATGGGTCACGTCATCGGCGCTGAAGGCGCGGCCGCGGAACCGCCCGGTCAGACCCAGACATTCAAGCGCAAAGCCAAGCCTCCGGTGCGAACTGCCCGAGGCGATGCAGTAATCCACCCCGTCGCGGTCAAGCTGATCCAGAAGCTCCAGAATCCCCGGAACCAGTTGCAGCTCGGCGCGGTAGCGGGCGAAAAGGCGCACGTACCATCTTTCGCGGAAATCCTCGGGCACCGGGGCGCCGGTATGGTCGGCCAGCGCGGCGGTGATACTGGCCAGCGAGGCGCCAAGGAACCGGTCGATCAGCGTCTCTATCGGCAGGTTCAGCCCGTGGTCTGCCAGACAGGACTGCAGCTCGGCCAGGGCGATGATCTCGCTGTCGGCAATCACGCCGTCGAAATCGAAGATCACCAGCGCCGGCGTCATCCCAGCTTCTCCAGCACAAGGCGCGCGGTCACGTCGTCGGTGACAAGGGTTTGCGCCAGCCCACGGCGGCAGGCGGCGATGATGATGTCAACCTTGTGCGCCCCGGCGGCGGCCAGAATCCGGTTGGGAACCTTCATCAGCGATTCCAGATCCATGCCGATGGCGCTGCGGCCGATCGGATGGTCAATCTCGGTGCCGTCGGGTTTCAGGAAATGGCCCAGTACGTCGCCCACCGCGCCGGCGTCGATCAGATTGCGGGGTGTCACGCCGGTCGGCAGACCCATCGAGACAAGGAACGACCGTTCGGTAACGTCGCCGGCCACCAGAACCGCCAGGTCCAGCTTCTGCAGCCGCGCCAGATGCGCCTGAAACGCGCCTTCGGCCAGAAAGGTCTCGCGGTCGGTGCCCGGAGACAGAAAGATCGGCGCCGAGAACAGCGAGTAATTCGCCCCCAGCCGGTCGGCCATGGCCGAGGCGACGCCAAAGGCATTGAAGCTGGCCCCCTGTGAGGTGCCGCCGATCATCGAGACGATCTCCAGCCCCTCGATCGACAGGCGCGGCAGGCGCTGGATCGCGGTCTTCAGCGTCTGGCCCCATGACAGGCCGATCGACCGCCACTGCCCCTCACGCAGGCCTTTCTCCAGCCAAAGCGCGAGGGCAGCACCGACCGGGCCGTGGTAATCATGTTCCTCGGGGTCGGCGAGGGCGCAGACCGCCTCGGTCAGGTCCAGACGGCGGCAAAGCTCGGCCTGCAGTTCAAGCCGGGCCACAAAGGGTGAGGCGATCTCGATCCGCACGATCCCGGCGGCGCGGGCAAGCTGCAGCGCCCGGTTCACCCGCAGCCGCGTGACGCCCATGATCCGGGCCACATCCTGCTGGGTCATCTCGTTGACGTAGTAGTGCCAGCACACCTCGGCCAGAAAGGATTCGGGCTCTTCCGCTGTTGTGGTGTTCATCCGCCTCCCCCTGTCCTGCGCCGGTCCCTACGGCCTGTCGGAATGTCCCTGAGCGTTTCGTGTACCGCAACTTCGAACAAATGGAAATGAAAGATTACACCTGTATTTTACACTTGTGAATCACGACGCACAAATGTATTCAGGCGGCACCCCAAGCTGTGAAGCGTCCGGAAAAGCCGGACCCGCGCTGGGGTTCGACGAATGCGTCGGGCCGCGCAGAAGGCCCACATGGGAGGAATGAAATGCTGAAGCTGTTGCTCGCCTCATCGGCGATTGCCCTTGCCCTGACCGCCCCGGCGCGGGCCGACTTCTGGTCGGACGCCGGTGCGAAACTGCAGGGTGTAACCATTCGCGGCGTATCGGAAAGCACCCCGCCGTCCAACTATGTGCGCGACGTTCTTGCGCCGCAGTTCACCGCAGCCACCGGCATCAAGGTGGAATTCGAAACCACCTCGTGGGACCAGATGTTCGACAAGGCGATCAAGGACATGGAGGCCGGTTCGGGCATCTATGACTTCGTCTATATCGAGCAGGACATCATCTATTCCTACCTCGCCCGCGATTTCCTGGTGAACATCTCTGACGCGCTTGAGGCCGATCCGTCCCTGCAGGCGCCGGAGTTCAAGATCGAGGAATTCACCACCTTCATCGACAACTTCCGCGGCGAAAACGGCGATATCTTCGGCGTGCCGATGGAAGCCTTCATCAAGGTCTATCTCTACCGCAAGGACCTGTTCGAAGACCCGGCGCACAAGGAAGCCTTCAAGGCCAAATATGGCTATAATCTTGCCCCCGCCACGACCTTTGCCCAGTGGCGTGACAACGCGGAATATTTCGCCAACCTCGACCCGAATGATGAACTGTGGGGCACCACGGTTCAGGCATCTTCGGGCCACCCGGCGTCCTTCTATGAATTCTTCGAATCGATCGCGCCGACCTATGGCGTCTATGACTGGGGCATCGACATGGCCAAGGGGGCGGCCACGGTCGAGAAGGGCGGCCGCATGAACTCGCCCGAGGCAAAAGAGGCGCTGGCCTTCTGGGTCGGCCTGCTGGACCTTGCTCCACCGGAAGCCACCGCTTCGACCTGGGACGAAGTCGCCTCGACCTTTGCTGCGGGCCGTGCGGCGCAGGGCTGGGTCTATGGCGAAAACGCCGCCTGGGTGGCAACCAACCCCGAAAAATCGACCGTTGTCGGCAAGGTCGGCGTGGCCCTGCCGCCGATGAACGAAGGCGTGATGGCCGCCGCCGAAGCCGGCGAGGGCTATATCGGCTACTATGACGGCGGCGCCTTCGGCATCCCGCATTCGTCGAAGAACAAGGAAGCCGCGCTGCTGTGGCTGCAGTATATCGGTCAGCCTTCGGTCCAGGCCGACTGGGCGGTCGCCGGATCGCGCGTGGTGCATCAGGCGACCTTCGATGCCCCCAAGGTCATGGAGGTGGATGCCAAGGCCGACGGCTACTTCACCATGATGAAAGAGCAGGGCCACCTGTTCAAGGGCGCGCCGGAATTCCCGTTCCACGCGCAGGTGCGCGAAGTGGTGGCGCCGTTCATCTATGAGGCCATCGTCGGCACGATGACCCCGGAAGAGGCGCTGGACAAGGCAGCCGTTGCGGCCGAGGCCGAGATGGCCAAACTGGGTTACGGCGGGAACTGATCCTGCCGTAACCCGCCGGCAGCGCCGCCTCCCGGGGTGCTGCCGGCTCTCTTCCGACCTGTTCCGCCACAGCCGGCGGCCGCAAAGCGAAGGTGCTGCCATGCGCAACACGACCACGGGATGGCTTCTGATCGCGCCAACCCTTTTCATCCTGTTCATCACCGGGATGGTTCCGTTTCTTTATGTGCTGGCCGTGGGGTTCCTGGACTGGAACACCTTTGCCGCAAACCCCGAGCCGCGCTTTGCCGGGGTCGAGAATTTCCGCGCGCTGGTCTTTGACGCGGCCTTCCTGAAATCGCTGTGGCTGACCTTCAAGTTCACCGTTTTCGTGCTTGCCAGTCAGCTGCTTGTCGGCTTCTTCCTGGCCAAGATGCTGATGCGCAACGTGCCCCTGAAAGGGCTGTTCCGCACCATCCACACCCTGCCGCTGATGATCGCGCCGATTGCGGTCGGTGCCACCTGGCGGCTGATGACGGTGCCGGGGCTGGGGCCCATTCCGCACTGGATGCAGCAGTGGTTCGACATCAGCTATGTGCTGTCGCGCTTTCCCGATCAGGCGTTTGCGACCGTCGTCATAATGGATATCTGGCACTGGACGCCGCTGGTCACGCTGACGCTGATGGCGGGGCTCTCGAACCTGCCCGAAGAGCCGCTGGAACAGGCCCGCATCGACGGCGCCGGCGAATGGCGCATCTTCTGGGACATCACGCTGCCCTTCCTGAAGCCCGTGCTGCTGACGACCATCTTCATCCGCCTGATGGACGCGCTGCGCACCGTGGATGAGGTCTGGATGCTGACCGGCGGGGGCCCCGGGGCCGAGACGCGGTTCATCGGCCTGCACATCTGGCGCGTGGTCTTTCCAAAGACGGATTACGGCTATGGCGCGGCCATGTCGCTGATCACGCTGTATCTGACCATTGTCATGTGCTGGCTTCTCTACGTCGCCATGACCGGCATGAAGGAGAAAAGCCGGTGAACCGCGGTATCCTTTATTCCCGCCTGCTGACCTTCCTGTTCTGGATCGCCATGTCGGCGCTGACCCTGCTGCCGGTCTGGTGGATGTTTCTGGTCTCGGTCCGCACCCGGGCCGACCTGTTCGGCAAGCCTTCTTTCCTGCTGGATGTGCAGGCGATGACCTGGGAGAACTATGCGGCGGTTCTGTCGAACCCGACCTTCCAGAAATACATGACCAACTCACTGATCGTCGCCACGTCGAACGCGGTGCTGGTCTCGGTGCTGGCGCTTCTGGCGGCTTATGCGATGTCGCGCTTTGCGCTGGTGGGCAAGGACAACCTGTTCTTCTGGGTGCTGACCAACCGCATGGCCCCGCCGGCGGTGTTCCTGCTGCCGCTGTTCCTGATGTTCACCGGCCTGCGCCTTGGCGACTGGTCGCTGTTTGATACCCGGATCGGGTTGATCCTGCTTTACTGCGTGTTCAACCTGCCTTTCGCCTTCTGGCTGTTGCAGGGCATCGTCGATGCCATCCCGAAAGAGCTGGACGAGGCGGCCTATGTCGATGGTGCCAGCACCTTCACCGTGCTGACCACCGTCATCTTTCCGCTGGCCCGCCCCGGCCTGGCCGTGACCGGCATCCTGACCTGGGTCTTTGCCTGGAACGAGTATCTCTTCGCCTCCACCCTGACCTCGGTCGAGGCGCGGACGATCACCACCGGTCTGGCCGAGTTTGTCACTGTCACCGGCACCAACTGGGGCCAGCTGGCCGCCGTGGCCATGCTGACGCTGGCGCCTGCCGCGCTGGTTCTGGCGCTGGTGCAGCGTCACATCGTGGCCGGGCTGACCTTCGGCGCCGTGAAAGGATAGACCATGGCCGCGCGCAACGGTTTCCTGCCGATCAGGACCAACACCTTCGACCGCGTCTTCATCTCGGTCGTGCTGTTCATCGCCATTTCGCTGTTCTGGATGCGGTTCCTTGAACCCTTCGCGCCGCTTTGGGTCTCGACCCTGCTGTCGGCGCTCCTTGGCCAGTGGATCATAAGAAAAGGATAAGACATGAGCCGCGTCACCCTTGAAGCGGTCGGCAAAAGCTATGGCGCCGTCACGGTGCTGAAGCCTCTGGACCTTGATATTGCCGACGGTGAGTTTCTGGTGCTGCTGGGGCCTTCGGGCTGCGGCAAGTCCACCACGATGCGGATGATCGCCGGGCTTGAGGCGATCACCACCGGCACGCTGCGGTTTGACGGGCGGGATGTCACCGCCCTGCACCCGCGCGACCGGAATGTGGCGATGGTGTTCCAGAACTACGCGCTTTATCCGCACATGACCGTGGCCGACAACATCGGCTATCCGCTGAAGGTGGCGCGGGTGGGACGCGCCGAGCGGCTGGCCCAGATCGAGGCGGCGGCAAAGAAGGTGGACCTGACCCCCTATCTGGCCCGCTACCCCCGCGATCTGTCGGGCGGGCAGCGGCAGCGCGTGGCGCTGGCGCGGGCCTTGGTGCGCTCGCCCGGGGTGTTCCTGCTGGATGAGCCGCTGTCGAATCTGGACGCCAAGCTGCGCGTCGCGATGCGGGCCGAGATCAAGCATCTTCAGCGCAGTTTGGGCGTGACGATGATCTACGTCACCCATGACCAGATCGAGGCGATGACGCTGGCCGACCGCGTGGTTCTGTTGAACGACGGCGTGATCCAGCAGGTCGGCACCCCGGATGAGATCTATGACAACCCCGGCAACCTGTTCGTCGCGGGCTTCATCGGCTCGCCGCCGATGAACTTTGTCGAGGGGCTGGGCGCGGGCGGGCGTTTTGCCGGGCCGGGCGTTACTGACCTGCCGTGCCCCGGCACCGGCAAGCTGACCCTTGGTTTTCGTGCCGAAGATACCGCCATCGCCGATACCGGCCGCTTCTCGGGCACCGTCTATGAGGTCGAGCCGACGGGTGAGGCGACCTATGTCGTGCTTCAGATGGGGCCGCACCGGGTGAACCTGCGCTGCGACAAGAAGTTCCGCCCCGATCTGGGGACGACCCTGCGCTTCGATCTTGGCGCCGGTCAGGCGCTGTTCTTCGACACGGCAACCGGCCAGAGGGTGCGATAGATGGGTATTCTCGACAGATTCGGCCTGCAGGGCCAGCGCGCCCTGATCACCGGGGCCAGCAAGGGCATCGGCCTTGCCTGCGCCCGGGCGCTGGCGCAGGCGGGGGCGCATGTGATCCTGACCGCGCGCGATGCGGCGGCGTTGCAGCAGGTGGCGGCTGATCTGGCCGCCGAGGGCCACAGCGCGGAATGGCATGTGCTGGACGTCACCGACAGCGCTGCGGCAACCGCGCTGGCCGGGCGGCTTGGTCCGCTGGACGTGGTGGTGGCCAACGCCGGCATCGCGCGTGCCGGGACGGCGGCCGAGGCGGCGGGCGACGATCTGGTGCAGGATGTGATGAACACCAATTTCTACGGTGTTCTTTACACCGTCCGGGCATTCGGCGCGCAGATGCTGGCGGCCGGAAAGGGGGCGATCGTGGCGATTGGCTCGATCTCGGGCGATATCTCGAACCGGCCGCAGAACCAGAGCTACTACAACGCCTCAAAGGCCGCCGTGCATCATCTTGTGCGCTCGATGGGGGCCGAATGGGCCGGGCGCGGCGTGCGGGTGAACGCCGTGGCGCCGGGCTATATTGAAACCGAGATGACGAAATACGCCATGGTCGATGATCCGGTCATGGCCGCGAAATGGATGGAGCTTACGCCGATGGCCCGCGCGGGCCAGCCGGATGAAATCGCTTCCATCGTGGTTTTTCTTGCCTCTGCTGCCTCCAGCTACATGACCGGGTCGGTCGTGACGGCGGATGGCGGCTATACCTGCTGGTGATGTGACATGAGCCAAATTCCCGAAACGATGCAGGCCGTTGTCTGCCATGGCCCCGGCGACTACCGGCTGGAAACCCGCCCCGTGCCGCGCCCCGGCCCGGGCGAGGTGCTGGTGAAGGTGATCGCCGCCGGCATCTGCGCGGGTGACGTGAAATGCTTTCAGGGCACGCCGATGTTCTGGGGCGACGCCAACCGCAAGGCATATGCTGAAACCGATGTGATCCCGGGCCATGAATTCGTCGGTCGCGTGGTGGCCCTGGGCGAAGGCGCGGGTCACCGGCACCGGCTGGCGCTGGGCGATGTGGCCGTCAGCGAACAGATCGTGCCCTGCGGCGAATGCCGGTTCTGCCGTGAGGGCAATTACTGGATGTGCCAGCCGCATGACCTGTATGGCTTTCACCGGGTTACGCAAGGGTCCTGGGCGGAATACATGATCTACCCCGCCAAATCGCGGAACTACCGCCTGCCCGACGGGATGGACCCGCGCCACGGTGTCTTTGTCGAACCGCTGGGCTGTTCGATCCACGCGGTGAACCGCGGCAACATCGGGTTCAACGATGTCGTGGTGATCTCGGGCTGCGGCGCGCTGGGCCTTGGCATGGTGGCCGCGGCGCGGATGAAGAACCCGGCCAAGCTGATCGCGCTGGACCTGAACCCCCACCGGCTGGAACTGGCGAAACGCTGCGGCGCGGATATCGCGATGAACCCCGCAGAGGTGGACGTGGTGCAGGCCATCCGTGACCTGACGGGCGGCTACGGCTGCGATGTCTATATCGAGGCGACGGGTGCGGGAAAATCAGTTGAACAGGGGCTCTTGGCAATCCGAAAGCTGGGCACCTTCGTCGAATTCTCGGTCTTCAAGGACCCGGTCACGGTGGACTGGACCATCATCGGCGACAGCAAGGAGCTGAACATCCACGGCGCGCATCTTTCGCCCAACACCTACCCCCATGCCATCCGCATGATCGCCGAAGGCCGCCTGCCGATGGAGGATATCCTGACGCACCGCCTGCCGCTGTCGGGTTTCCGAGAGGGGATCGACATTGCCGCCGACGGACGCCACTCGCTGAAGGTGATCCTTGAGCCGGAGGCCGCAGCATGAAGGCGCTGGTTCTGGAAAAGAAGGGCGTTCTGGCCCTGCGCGACATCGACCTGCCCGCCGTGGTCGGGCCGCATGACGTGAAGATTGCCGTCGATACCGTGGGGGTCTGCGGGTCGGATGTGCATTACTACACCCACGGCAAGATCGGCCCCTTCGTGGTGAATGCGCCGATGGTTCTGGGGCATGAAGCCGCGGGTGAGGTGATTGCCGTGGGATCGGCCGTTACCCATCTGGCCATCGGCGACCGGGTCTGCATGGAGCCGGGCATCCCCGACCCGAACTCCCGCGCCGCGAAACTGGGCATCTACAATGTCGATCCCGCGGTGCAGTTCTGGGCGACGCCGCCTGTTCACGGCTGCCTTGCGCCCGAAGTGGTGCATCCGGCGGCCTATAGCTACAAGCTGCCCGATACTGTCAGCTTTGCCGAGGGCGCGATGGTCGAACCCTTTGCCATCGGCATGCAGGCGGCGCTGCGGGCGCGGATCAAGCCGGGCGATGTGGCGGTGGTCACCGGGGCAGGGCCGATTGGCATGATGGTGGCGCTGGCCGCGCTGGCCGGGGGCTGCGCGCGGGTGATCATCTCGGATCTGGCGCAACCCAAGCTGGATATCATCGCGGTATATCCGGGCATCACGCCGGTCAACCTGCGCCAGCAGGTGCTGGCCGAAGTGGTGGCGGCGGAAACCGCAGGATGGGGCGCGGATGTGGTGTTCGAATGCTCGGGCGCGGCGCCGGCCATTCTGGGACTGCCGCAGATCGTGGCACCGGGCGGTGCCGTCGTGCTGGTCGGCATGCCGGTCGATCCGGTGCCCTTCGACATCGTCGGCCTTCAGGCACGCGAGGCGCGGGTGGAAACCGTCTTTCGCTATGCCAATGTCTATGACCGCGCCATCGCGCTGATGGGGTCTGGCAAGGTCGATCTGAAGCCGCTGATCTCGGCCACGCTGCCCTTTGCCGACAGCATCGCCGCCTTTGACCGTGCGGTCGAGGCGCGGCCGACGGACGTGAAGATTCAGATCAGCATGCGGGGTTAGCCGGGGTGCATCTGGGGATCGACATCGGCACATCGGGCGTCAAGGCGCTGCTGATGGATAACGATGCCCGCGTCGTGGGAAGCCATGATGCGGCCCTGACAACCAGCCGCCCGCGCCCCGGATGGTCCGAACAGGACCCCGCCGACTGGCTTGCCGCCGTTCAGGCCGCCGTGGCGGGGCTGCGGGCCGCCCATCCGGCCGAGTTTGCCGCGCTGGCCTCGGTCGGTCTGTCGGGGCAGATGCACGGCGCCACGCTTTTGGGCGCAGATGACCGGCCGCTGCGGCCTTGCATCCTGTGGAATGACGGCCGGTCCGGCGCCGAATGTGCCGAGATGGAAGCGCGGGTGGATGTGCGCGGCATCGGCGGCAACATTGCCATGGCGGGCTTTACTGCGCCCAAGCTGCTGTGGGTGGCGCGGTACGAACCCGAGGTCTTCGCGCGCATCGCCAAGGTGCTGCTGCCGAAGGATTATGTCCGCCTCTGGCTGACCGGGGTCCATGCCAGCGATATGTCGGACGCCGCCGGAACCCTGTGGCTTGACGTCGGGCGGCGGCGCTGGTCGGACGCGCTGCTGGCGGCGACCGGGCTGACGCGCGAGCACATGCCCGAGGTGATCGAGGGCACGGCCCAATCGGGCGTCCTGCGCGCCGAAATCGCCG
>JACZKR010000356.1 GCA_014859945.1 Paracoccaceae bacterium
GCGTGACGTGGTTCGGGTGGGGCGAAACCGGCAGGTCGGGCAGGGGATCAAGCTCTCCCGAGCCTTCCTTGACGAAGGCGCGGCTCATCTGACGATGACCTCAAGCGGATCGTAAAGGCAGCCTGTCCCCCAGGCCGCCTGCGCCAGACTGTCGGGCTTGAAGCGGATGCGCCCAAGTTCAAGGTCCGACCGGCTGAAGAAGCGGCGGCGGTTCACCACGCCTTCGGGGTCGCGCCAGGCCGGGTCGATGGCGCCGGCCAGAATGGTGCAGCGAAAGAAGATGTCCACCTGATGAAAGCCGCTGCGGGGATCGTGGAATTCGTTGACCAGCGCCGGATCGCCGACGCTGACGGTCAGCCCGGTTTCCTCATGCACTTCGCGCCGCAGATTGTCGGGCAGTGACGCGCCGGCCTCGGCCCCGCCGCCCGGCGCACACCACAGATCCGACCGGGTGCCGGGATAGGCGTTGACCAGAAGCAGCCGGTCCTCATGCAGGATCAGCGCGCGCGCGGCCAGTCTGGGGGTCCGTCTGGGCATGGGGGCAGCCTGTGACGTCACGGCGGAATTGTCCATCCCTCCTTGCGCCGGGCGCCGGATGGCCCAGATTGGGCGGATGCTGAAACGCCTTGTCACCGTGGTTTTTCTGTCGCTTCTGCCGCTGCCGGCGGCGGCGGGCGATTGCGTGGTGCTGCTGCACGGCCTTGCCCGGCAGGCCACCTCGATGGAGGTGATGGCCGCAGCCTTGCGCGAGCAGGGCTATCATGTGGTGAACGAGGGCTATGCCTCAACCGAGGCGCCGGTGGCCGATCTGGCGCGGGGGCTCGATGCGCAGGTGGCGCAATGTCCGGCGGGGGCAAAGGTGCATTTCGTCACCCATTCGATGGGCGGCATCCTGTTGCGTCAGTGGCTGGCCGGCGGGCACCGGCCGGCGCAGATGGGCCGTGTGGTGATGCTGGCGCCGCCCAATCAGGGGTCCGAGCTGGTGGATGCGCTGGCGGGCTGGGCGGCTTTCGGCTGGGTCAACGGCCCGGCGGGGGCGGAACTGGGCACCGGCGCCGGATCGGTGCCGCGGATGTTGCCGGCGGCCGATTTCGACCTTGGCGTGATCGCCGGCGACCGCAGCCTGAACCCGGTCTATTCGGCGCTGATCCCCGGCGCCGATGACGGCAAGGTCGCCGTCAGGGCCACGCGGATGCGGGGGATGGCCGACCATCTGGTGATGCCGGTCACCCATACCTTCCTGATGATGAACCCCGCTGTGATCGCACAGGTGGAAAGCTTCCTGTCCACCGGCCGTTTCGACCGCAGCCTTGGCGCCGGCCCCGCACTGTGGTCGATGATCGGCGGGCGGGGCTGACGGCGCCGCCGCGCCGGGCTAGGATGGGCCGGTCACCGGAGGTCCGCCATGTCTGCGCAGAACCGCTACGCCGCCATTGCCAAGCATACGTCTCGTCTGATGGGGCGGCCGGGGGTGTTTCTGCTGGCGGTGGGGGTGATCGTGGTCTGGGTGGTGACCGGCCCGGTCTTCGGCTTTTCCGACACCTGGCAACTGGTCATCAACACCGGCACGACCATCGTCACCTTTCTGATGGTCTTCCTGATCCAGAACACCCAGAACCGCGACACCGCCGCGATCCAGCTGAAACTGGACGAGTTGGTGCGCGCCACGCAGGGCGCCCACAATGCGGTGCTGGATCTTGAGGAACTGGATGAGCGCACGCTGGAAGAGTTCCGCCGGCGCTATGAGGATCTGGCGCGGCAGGCCCGGGAACGCCGCGCTGCCGGCATTTCCGACACCGATACGCCCGAGACGGAAGGCCCGGGGTAAGGGTTGCCCCACTCGCCAGCCCGGCGGTTCTGTGACACTATGTCCCGAACAGGGAGGACCGGCGATGCGAAACCCGCGCTTGGCTTTCATCCGGACCATCCGCCGGGCCTTGGCCCTGGCGGCCTTGCTTGTGGCCGGGTTGCCCCTTGCGGCGGCGGCGCAGGGCGGGCGGCTGGCCCTTGTCGTCGGGAATGAGGCCTATGCCTATGTGCCCGGTCTGGAAACCCCGGTGCGCGATGCGCAGGGCGTGGCCACGGCGCTGCGCGACATGGGCTTTGACGTGACCGTCCTGACCGATGTCGGCCCCGAGGTGTTCGAGGCGGTGCTGGGCACCTTTGCCAACAAGGCCGAAACCGCCGAGACGGTGCTGTTCTACTATTCGGGCCACGCCTTCCAGATGGGGGGCGTCAACCATCTGGTGCCGGTCTCGGCGCGGCTGGACGATGCGGCGCGGCTGGGCGATGAGACCTGGAAGCTTGACGAAATCGCCGCGCGGCTGCGGCCGAAGGACGGGCAGCTGCTGATCTTCCTTGACGCCTGCCGCACCAATCCCCTGCCCGATGCCACGCAGGCGCAGGCTGCCGTGGGGCTGGCGCAGTATGACGGCGGGGCGGGCAGCTTTGTGGCCTTCGCCACAGCGCCGGGTGCCGCCGCCTTGGACAAGGGGGCGGATGGCACCAACAGCCCCTTCACCGGGGCCCTGCTGAAGCATATCTCGGAACCCGGGCAGACGCTTTCGGACTTGATGATTTCCGTCCGCAACGATGTGTCCGATGCCACCGGCGGCAAGCAGACCCCGTGGGAGCAGTCTTCGCTGCGCAGCCAGTTCTATTTCCGCCCCGCCACCAACCTGCAGCCGGGAACCGAGGCCGTGGTATCGACCGGCGCCGACCTGCCGCAGTTCGACACGGTCGAGGCGGAAAGCTTTCTTGTGGATGAAACCGAGATCGCCGAGGCCGGTGCGGCGATCCAGAGCGTTGATGGCAAGGGCACCATCCGTCTGGCCGCGCTGTCGTCGGACACTCGCAGCCTGTCGGCCGTGGAAGGCAACACCAAACCCCGCATCGCCGGCGTGGATGCCATGCCCTCGGGCGTCGAGATTCCGGCTGATCTGGCGACCGGCGTGCAGGAACAACTGAAGCGTGTCGGCTGTTACAGCATGCGGGTTGATGGCCAGTGGGGCGACGGGTCGCGCCGGGCGCTGCAGCGCTATTATACCGCCGCCAAGATCGAGTCGGACGAGGTAGAGCCGACGGCCGAAGTATACCTGGCCCTGACCAAGGCCAAGGAAGAAACCTGCAAGCCCGAGCCGGTTGCCGTAAAGCCCAAGCCCAGCGGCGGCACCAAGAAATCGGCCCCCGCGCAGAAGGCGCCGTCGCAGAAGGCCGCCCCGGCACCTGCGCCCGCTCCGGCCAAGAAAGAGCCGAAGTGCAAGTTCATGGTGGTGGCGATCGTCTGCAGCTGACCTCAGCTCCAGCGGATCACCACCTCGGCGGGCCGGCTGCCACGGACCGCCCGGCGGATGTTCGGCAGGTCATTGCCGTCGATCCATGCCCGCGCCGCCTCGGCCGTCTTGCCGTGATGGGCCCAGCGGGCCATCAGGCGGCGGTCAAGCTCTGCCTCGGGCACGTCGATGAAAACCGTCATGTCATAGACGGCGGCCCGCCACGGCTCTTCGTCCAGCAGCAGCCAGTTGCCCTCGACCACCAGAAGCCGGTCTTCGGGCAGCACCACATCGGCCCCCGCGCGTGAGATTTCCAGATCGCGGTCGAACAGCGGGATCGCCACCTCATCTTCGTCGCGCAGGCGCGACAGCAGATGCAGGAAGCCCGCTGCGTCAAAGGTTTCGGGCGCGCCCTTGCGGCTGCGCAGGCCGCGCGCCTCCAGCACCCGGTCGTCATAGTGAAAGCCGTCCATCGGCACGGCCCGCGCGCCTTCGCCCAAAGCGGCCACCAGAGCTGCGGCCAGCGTCGATTTCCCGGCCCCCGGCGGGCCGGCCAGCGCGGTGATGAAGCGCGCGCCGGGATCATCGGCGGCGCGGCGGCGGATCAGGGCGGCCAGGTCGTCGGGCGTCATGGCGGTCTCCGTCTGCAAGGGTTGGGCCAAGGGTTTCCGATCGGGCGGCCGGGGTCAACTGTCGTCGCAAATGGCCGGCGGCGGGCCGATTTTTCTTGAACTCGGCGTCCGGGCGGCCCATTTGTGCAGTGACCCGCCGGGACGCCCGCCCACCGCCACGACGAGGAATTTCCGCCCGCATGCCGCTTGCCCTGATTGCCGCCCTGCCGTTTCTTGGCGCCCTTCTGCCATGGCTGATGATCCGCGCGTCACGCGGGGCCTGCGCGGTGGCGGCGGGCAGCATGACGGCGCTGGCGCTGACCGGGATCCTGCTGCATGCCCCCGCCGTGCTGGCCGGAGAGGTGATCCTGTGGCGGGCCGACTGGCTGCCGGCGCTGGGCCTGACGGCCAGTTTCCGGCTGGACGGGCTGGGGCTGATGTTCGCCGGGCTGATCCTGGGGATCGGGCTGCTGATCATCTACTACGCGCGCCATTACCTGTCGGCCCATGATCCGGCGGGGCGGTTCTATACCTTCCTGATGCTGTTTCAGGGCGCGATGCTGGGCATCGTCCTGTCGGAAAACATCCTGATGATGGCGGTCTTCTGGGAGATGACCTCGCTGTCGTCTTTCCTACTGATCGGCTACTGGAAGCATCTGGCGGCCGGACGGCAAGGCGCGCGGATGGCGCTGGCGGTGACGGGCGGCGGGGGGCTTGCCATGCTGGCGGGGTTCCTGCTTCTGGGGCAGGCGGCGGGCAGCTATGAACTGACCGAGGTTCTGGCCGCCGGTGACACGATCCGCCAAAGCCCGCTTTACCTGCCCATTCTGGTGCTGATCCTGCTGGGGGCTTTCACCAAGTCGGCGCAGTTCCCGTTCCATTTCTGGCTGCCCCATGCGATGGCCGCGCCCACCCCGGTTTCGGCCTATCTGCATTCGGCGACCATGGTGAAGGCGGGGCTGTTCCTGATGGCGCGGCTGTGGCCGGCGCTGGCCGGCACGCCGGAATGGACGGCGCTGGTTGCAGGGGCCGGGCTGGTGACGCTGATCCTCGGGGCGGCGATTGCGCTGTTCAAGACCGATCTGAAGGCGATCCTTGCCTTTTCCACCGTCAGCCATCTGGGGCTGATCACCTTCCTTCTGGGTCTGGGAACCGAGGCGGCTGCCGCAGCGGCGATGGTGCATATCCTGGCCCATGCCAGCTTCAAGGCCGCGCTCTTCATGCTGGCCGGCATCGTCGATCATGAGGCGCATACGCGTGAGATTGCCCGGCTGGGCGGCCTGCGCCGGGTCATGCCGCTGACCTTCGCTCTGGCGGCGGTGGCGACGCTGGCCATGGCGGGTTTTCCGCCCTTCAACGGCTTTCTGTCGAAAGAGCTGATGCTGGAAAGCGCGGCCCATGCCGGTGGCTGGCTGGTGCCGGCGGCGGCAGTTCTGGGGGCGGCGATTTCGGTCGGCTATTCGCTGCGTTTCCTGTCGGCGACCTTCCTTGGCCCGCTGCGGCCCGATCTGCATGCGCATGATCCGGGGCCGGGCCTGTGGCTGGCGCCGGCGGTGCTTGTGGTGCTGGTCATCGCCTCGGGCCTGTTCCCGATGGCGCTTCTGGCGCCGGTGGCCGGTGCGGCGGCCGGCGCAGTGACGGGGCACGCCCCCCATCTGCATCTGGCGCTGTGGCACGGGCTGGGGCCGGCGGCGCTGTGGATGTCGTTGGCGGCCATCGGCGGCGGGGTGGCGTTGTGGGGGCTGTGGCCGGCACTGGCACGGGCTTGGGCGGCCGCACCCCGGCCCGAGGCCAAGGCGATCCATGATGCGGTGATCGGCGCCATGGTTGCCGCCGCGCGCGGGGTTCTGGCGCGGATCGACCGGGGCAGCCTGACGCTGTCGCTGTCGGCCGCGGTGCTGGCCATCGTGGCGGCCGGGTTCTGGGCCTTTGGCGGGGGCACGCATCTGCCGGGCCTGCGCGCCGCGACGCCGGTGGAGGTGGCGCCGGCGGCGGCCTTTGTCCTTCTGATCGCGGCCATCGCCGGATCGGTCGCGCTGCACCGCCAGCGGCTTTTGGCGCTGCTTCTGGTGGGCATTGCCGGGCTGATCATCGCGGCGGGCTTTGCCTATCTGGCTGCCCCCGACCTGGCGCTGACCCAGATCACGGTCGAGGTGGTGACGGTGATCCTGATGCTTCTGGCGCTGAACTTCCTACCGGCCGCCACACCGGCGGAAAGCCCGGTCTGGCGCAAGGCGCGCGATGGCGTCCTTGCCGGGGCGGCGGGCCTTGGCGCGGCGGCGCTGGCCTGGGCGCTGATGACGCGCGATTTCGCCTTCCCCTCGATCTCGTCCTATCACCTTGCGGAATCGAAGCCCGGCGCGGGTGGCACCAACGCGGTGAACACGATCATCGTCGATTTCCGCGGCTATGACACCTTTGGCGAGATCATCGTCCTCGGCATTGCCGCGCTGGTCATTCACGCGCTGGCGCAGGCGCTTCTGGGGCCGGGGCGCGCGAACGAACGGCTGCTGGCCCGACGGCCCGACCCCGGGCGGGCGGGCGACCGCCACCCGATGATGCTGGTGGTCGCGGCGCGCTTCCTGCTGCCGGTGGCGATGATGGTGGGGGTCTATATCTACCTGCGCGGCCACAACCTGCCCGGCGGGGGCTTTGTGGCGGGGCTGGTCTTTGCCATCGCGCTGGTGCTGCAATACCTGGCCTCGGGCCATAGATGGAGCCAGGCCCGCCAGCGCATCGACTATCACGCCTTCATCGGCGCCGGGGTGCTGGTCGCCTCGGCGGCCGGGGTGGGGTCGTGGCTGGCGGGGCGGCCGTTCCTGACTTCGGCCTATGGCTATATCCACCTGTGGCCGCTGGAAGAGTTTGAATGGGCGACGGCGGCGGTCTTTGACCTTGGCGTCTTCCTCTGCGTGCTGGGCGCGGTGATGCTGGCGCTGGCATCGGTGTCGCGCCTTGCGCAGCGCGGCGGCGAGCGGGTGGCGCGCGAAGCCTTCGACATCGACCCCGACGGCGAGGAGAACTGAGATGGAGCTTCTCGTCGCCGCCGCCATCGGAACGCTGACTGCCGGAGGGGTTTACCTGATCCTGCGGCTGCGCAGTTTTCCGGTGATCCTGGGGCTGTCGCTTTTGTCCTATGCGGTCAACCTTTTCATCTTCTCGGCCGGGCGTCTGGCGCCGGGCAAGACGCCGATCATCACCAAGGGCGTGACCGACTACACCGACCCGCTGCCGCAGGCGCTGGTGCTGACGGCCATCGTGATTTCCTTCGGGATGACGGCGGTTCTGGTGCTGATCGCCATCGGCGCGCATCTGGGCGCCGGGCATGACCGCACCGGCATGGAAGACCCCCCCGGACCTGCGGCAGGCGAACCTGCGGCTGACGGGCAGGAGGCGGGCAGATGATGGGCCACTGGATCATCCTTCCCGTCGTTCTGCCGGCGATTCTGGCCGGGATCACGGTGCTGGCGGCCCGGCATGACCTGATCATGCAGCGCAGCCTGTCACTGGCCGGGACCGCTGGCTTTCTGGCGGTGGCGCTGTGGCTGGTGCTGCATGCCGACCAGCCCGAGGCCTACCGTCTGGGCAACTGGCCCGCGCCCTTCGGCATCGTCCTGGTGCTGGACGGGCTCTCGGCGCTGATGCTGGTGCTGCTGGGCGCGGTGGCGCTGCCGGTGCTGCTGTATGTCATCGGCACCGAATGGGACACCCGGGGCCAGCATTTTCATGCACTTTACCTGTTCCAGCTGATGGGGCTGGGCGGGGCCTTCCTGACGGGTGACGCTTTCAACCTGTTCGTCTTCTTCGAGGTGCTGCTGATCGCCTCATACGGGCTGATGATCCACGGCGGGGGCGAGGTGCGGCTGCGCGCGGGCCTGCAATATGTGGTGGTGAACCTTGTCGGCTCGACCCTGTTCCTGTTCGCTTTGGCGACGATCTATGCGCTGACCGGCACGCTGAACATGGCCGATCTGGCCGGCAAATGGGCGGCGCTGCCGGCGGGCGATCAGGCGCTGGCGCGGGCGGCGGCGGCGATGCTGCTTCTGGTCTTTGCGGTGAAGGGCGCGCTGGTGCCGCTGCAGTTCTGGCTGCCCGGCACCTATGCCAATGCGCCCGGTCCGGTCGCCGCGCTGTTTGCCATCATGACCAAGGTCGGCGCCTATGCGGTGATCCGGCTGGGGACGCTGGTCTTTGATCAGGGGCCGACGGCGGGGATGTGGCAGGCGCTGCTGATCCCGGCCGCGCTGGCGACGCTGGCGGTGGGCGCCATCGGGGTTCTGGGCGCGCGCGGGCTGGCGCGGCAGGCGGCCTTTGCCGCGATCGGGTCCATGGGCGTGGTGTTTCTGGCGGTGGGTGCGATGACGCCGGCGGCCACGGCGGCGGCGCTTTATTACATGATCCACTCGACGCTGGCGGGGGCGGCTCTGTTCCTGCTGGCCGATCTGGTGACCGACAGGCGCGGCACCGACCGGCTGGATATCGCCCGGCCGCCGATGGCGCAGGGCGGGCTGATCGCGGGGCTGTTCATGGCGGCGGCCATCGCCATGGCGGGCATGCCGCCCCTGTCGGGCTTCCTTGGCAAGATGCTGGTCCTGCAGGCGCTGTCGGTGCAGGCCGCGCTGGTCTGGACCGCCGTGCTGCTGGCCAGTTTCCTGACCATTCTGGGCTTTGCCCGCGCGGGCTCGGCGCTGTTCTGGAAGGCCCATGCCTCGGGCGAAGAGGCCGAGGCACATCGGGCCGAACCCCTGTCCTTCGTGGCGCTGGGGCTGGTGCTGGCCGGGCTGGCCGCGCTGACGCTGGCGGCAGGGCCGGTGACCGGCTGGCTTGAGCATGTGGCCGCCGCCCTGCACGCGCCCGAGGCCTACATCACGGCCAACACCCTTGGCGAAAGGGGCTGACATGCTGCGCCGCATCTTCCCCCACCCGGTCTTGTCCGTGACGCTGGTCATCCTGTGGATGCTGCTGGTCAACCGCTTTGCGCTGGGCAGTCTGGTGATGGCGGTGATCCTGGCCATTGCCATTCCGCTGATGACCGCCGCCTGGTGGCCCGACCGGCCGCGCATCGCCCGGCCGCTGGCGCTGATTCCCTATATGGCGCTGGTGCTGTGGGATGTGATCGTCGCCAATATCCAGGTCGCGAAGATCGTGCTGTTCATGCCGTCCGACCAGATCCGGTCGGCCTTCATCACCGTGCCGATTGATCTGGAAAGCCCCGAGGCGATCACCCTTCTGGCCGGCACCATCACCATGACCCCCGGCACGCTGACCGCCGATATCGCCTCGGACGGCAAGTCGCTGCTGATCCACTCGCTGCATGCGCCCGATCCCGATGCGATCCGGGATGACATCAAGACCCGCTACGAGGCCCGGCTGAAGAGGATATTCGGATGATCCTGACCTATGCCCTGACCTTTGCCATCGGCGCCTTCGCGCTGGCGCTGGTGCTGAACCTGATCCGGCTGGTCACCGCGCCGACGCTGCCCGACCGCATTCTGGCGGTGGATACGATGGTGGTGAACATCATCGGGCTGATCGTGCTTTACGGCATCCAGTCGGCCTCGGGCCTGAACTTCGAGGCGGCGATCCTCTTTGCCATGACCGGCTTCGTTTCGACCGTGGCCTTCTGCAAATACCTGCTGCGCGGCAGCATCATCGAATGAGGGGCCCATGCTGAGCGAAATCCTCATTGCGGTTTTTCTGGTGATCGGCGGGGTCTTTGCGCTGATCGGCAGCTATGGCCTGTTGCGGCTGAAAGACCCGGTGCAGCGGCTGCATGCGCCGACCAAGGGCAGCACGATGGGCGTGGGGGCGGTGCTGATCGCCTCGGTCCTGTGGCGGTTCTTCCTGGGCGACGGGTTGTCCTGGCACGAGGTGGTGGTGACGATCTTCATCTTCATCACCGCACCCCTGACCGCGCTTTATCTGGCGCGCGCGCATCTGCACCGCACGCTGCGCCGGCAGGGACTGCCCAAGCCCGCGAACGGCCGGCTTTGGGCGGGTGAGGATCTGGGGCTGGAAGAGGGCAACTGACTGGTCTGGCCGTGGTCCGCTTTCGGTCCGGTGCGGCGAAGCCACATGATTTGACCTGATGGTCAAAAACCTGCCGCCGGCCCCGCGCCCGGCTTGCCAGTCCGGCCCCCGGCATGCGACCTTCGGCCATCCCCCTCCGGCCCGGAGCCCGTGATGCAGATGACCGAGACCGTGACGACGCAACTCCCGCAGGTGACGCATGCGCGCAACCCGGGCATGGTGCTTGACCTTGACTGGGTGGCGGCCTTGCAGGCCAACACCTCGGCGATCGAGCGGCGGGCGGCCACGCTGGGCGGGCGGCGCAGCGTCAAGAAGGACTGGCAGGCGGCCTGGCTTCTGAAGGCGATCTCGCTGATCGACCTGACGACGCTTTCGGGCGACGATACCGCGGGCCGGGTGCGCCGACTTTGCGCCAAGGCCCGCCAGCCCGTCCGCCCCGAGATGCTTGCGGCGCTGGGCATGCCCGGCCTGACGGTGGGCGCCGTCTGCGTCTATCACGAGATGGTGGAAACCGCCGTCCGCGCGCTGGAAGGTTCAGGCATTCCGGTGGCGGCCGTTTCAACCGGCTTTCCGGCGGGCCTGTCGCCCTGGCATCTGCGGCTGGCCGAGATCGGCGAAAGCGTGCGGGCCGGCGCGGCGGAAATCGACATCGTGATCTCGCGCCGCCATGTGCTGACCCAGAACTGGCAGGCGCTTTATGACGAGATGGCCGAGATGCGGGCGGCCTGCGGCGATGCGCATGTGAAGGCCATCCTTGCCACGGGCGAGTTGGGCACCCTGCGCAACGTCGCCCGCGCCAGCCTTGTCTGCATGATGGCGGGGGCGGATTTCATCAAAACCTCGACGGGCAAGGAAAGCGTGAATGCCACGTTGCCGGTGTCGCTGACCATGGTCCGCGCCATCCGCGACTATGAAGCGCGGACCGGCTTCAAGGTGGGCTACAAGCCCGCCGGCGGCATTTCCAAGGCCAAGGACGCTCTTTTGTATCTGGCTCTGATGAAGGACGAACTTGGCCACCCCTGGCTGCAGCCCGACCTCTTCCGCTTCGGCGCCTCCAGCCTTCTGGGCGATATCGAGCGGCAACTGGAACACCACCTGACCGGCCATTACTCGGCCGCCAACCGTCATGCGATGGGGTAGGCGATGCGCGCGCTTCTGACCGCTGTCCTCGTGCTGATGCTCGCCGCGCCCTTGGCCGAGGCGCAGAAGCTTTCCGGCGACAAGTCGATGACGAACACGAAATACGGCGTCACCACGGTTTCCGATCCGGTGCGCGCCGGCCGCAAGGCCCAGAGGTTCGAGGTGCGTTCGGGCGATTGCGCCGGGCAGGACTGCAAGACCGACCGCGAGCGGGCGCAATACACCATCCGCAAGGCGTGGAAATACGGCGCCCCGCAATGGGTGGGTTTCAGCGTCTATCTGCCGGCCGATTTCCAGACCAGCCAGCGGGTCGATACCACCTTTGCCATCCTGCACCAGCGCGGCGGGCCGACCAACACCAAGGAAGGCCACCGTGCCGACCCGCCGGTGGCGCAGTTCGTGATGCGCGGCAATCAGGTGTCGGTGGTGGTGCATTTCCTGACCGGCAGTCCGACCGAGGTGCGGGACGAGGTAAAGGTGCTTCCCTTGGGCGATCTGGGCGCCATGCGCGGCCGCTGGACCGACATCCTGCTGCGGTTCGACACGTCGGACGGGCGGCAGGTGCTTGAGGTCTATCTGAACGGCAAGAAACGCGCGGCGATCCCCGATCTGCTGTCGCTGGGCGCCGAATATGCCAACCTGCCGGTCTATCAGCGCGAGGCGGCGATCGAGAATTTCATCAGCCACCGCCCCAAGGAATATTACTTCCAGTATGGCATCTACCGCGCCTTCGTCAGCAGGCACGGCGGCCCGATGCCCACGCAAGTCCTGTATGTGGATGAGGTCCGCATGGGCCGTTCGATCGAAACCGTTCTTGTGAACGAAAAAGCCCCGGTGGATTGATCCATGACCATCAAGGAAATCTTCGACTCCATGTCCTATGGCCCGGCACCCGAAGGGAATGCCGAGGCACTGGCCTGGATTGCCGCGCATGGCGGACGGTTCGGCCACTGGATCGACGGGCGGTTCACCGAACCGGGGCCGTGCTTTGCCACCGCGAACCCTGCCACGGGCAAGGAACTGGCGCAGGTGACGCAGGGGACCGAGGACGATGTGGCGGCGGCGGTTGCGGCCGCGAAACGCGCGCAGCCCAAATGGGCGCGGCTTTCGGGGCATGAGCGGGCCAAATATCTCTATGCCCTTGCCCGGCTGGTGCAGAAACACGCCCGCCTGCTGGCCGTGCTGGAAACCATGGACAATGGCAAGCCGATCCGCGAAAGCCGCGACATCGACGTGCCGCTGGTCGCCCGGCATTTCTACTATCACGCCGGTCTTGCCCAGTTGATCGAGGCGGAAAAGCCCGGTTTCGTGCCTCATGGCGTCTGCGGGCAGGTCATTCCGTGGAACTTCCCGCTTCTGATGCTGGCGTGGAAGGTTGCCCCTGCACTGGCTGCCGGCAATACCGTGGTGCTGAAGCCTGCCGAATATACCCCGCTGACCGCACTTCTGTTCGCCGAGATCAGCCGTGAGGCCGGTCTGCCGAAGGGCGTCCTGAACATCGTCACCGGCGATGGTGCCACCGGCGCGGCCGTGGTGGTGCATCCGGATGTGGCCAAGGTGGCCTTCACCGGCTCAACCGCCGTGGGCCGGGCGATCCGCAAGGCGACGGCCGGAACCGGCAAGGCGCTGACGCTGGAGCTGGGCGGCAAGTCGCCCTACATCGTCTTTGACGACGCCGACCTTGACAGTGCGGTCGAGGGGCTGGTGGATGCAATCTGGTTCAATCAGGGCCAGGTCTGCTGCGCCGGTTCACGCCTTCTGGTGCAGGAAGGCGTGGCCGATCGTTTCCACGACAAGCTGAAGCGCCGGATGGATGGCCTGCGGATCGGCGATCCGTTGGACAAATGCATCGACGTGGGGGCTATCGTCGATCCGGTGCAGCTGCGCGCCATTGCCGAGATGGTCGAGGGCTCCGACGGTGAGGTCTATCGCGCCGCCTGCGCCGTGCCCGAGGGCTGTTTCTACCCCCCGACGCTGATCACCGGGCTTTCGACCGCCTCGCGGCTGATGCAGGAAGAGATCTTCGGCCCGGTTCTGGTGTCGATGACCTTCCGCACCCCGGCCGAGGCGGTGGAACTGGCCAACAACACCCGCTACGGCCTTGCCGCCAGCATCTGGACCGAGAATGTGAACCTCGCGCTCGACATGGCGCCCAAGGTCAAGGCCGGCGTCGTCTGGGTGAATGCGACCAACCTCTTCGACGCGGCGGCGGGCTTTGGCGGGCTGCGCGAAAGCGGCTTTGGCCGCGAAGGCGGGTGGGAGGGGCTGATGGCCTATCTGCGCCCGGCCACGAAGGCGCGGCCCCTTCCGGCGGTGAAGGTGGTGGCGGAACCGGCCGAACCCGTGGTCGAAGGCATCGACCGCACCGCCAAGCTGTATATCGGCGGCAAGCAGGCCCGGCCCGACGGCGGCTATTCCCGCCCGGTCTGGGGGCCGCGCGGCAAGCTGCTGGGCCATGCCGGCCTTGGCAACCGCAAGGACATCAGGAACGCGGTCGAGGCCGCCCATGCCGCAAAGGGCTGGGGCAAGGCCACCGCCCACAACCGCGCGCAGGTGATCTATTACATCGCCGAGAACCTGTCGGCCCGCGCCGCCGAATTCGCCGCCCGCCTGCGCGACATGACCGGCCGGCCCGGTGAGGCCGAGGTCGCTGCCGCGGTCCGCCGGCTGTTCACCTATGCCGCCTGGGCCGACAAATACGAAGGCGCGGTCAAGCCGGTGCCGATCCGCGGCGTCGCTCTGGCGATGAACGAGCCCCTTGGCGTGATCGGCGCGCTCTGCCCCGATGAAGCGCCGCTTCTGGGGCTGATCTCGGTCATGGCGCCGGCGATTGCCATGGGCAACACCTGCGTTCTGGTGCCTTCGGAAACCGCGCCGCTGGCCGCGACCGACCTTTATCAGGTGCTGGATACCTCTGACCTGCCGGGCGGTGTCGTCAACATCGTCACCGGCGCCCATGCCGATCTGGCCAAACCGCTGGCCGGGCATATGGATGTCGATGCGGTCTGGTCCTTCTCGACCGCCGCGCTTTCGGCGCTGGTCGAGGCGGAATCGGCCGGCAACCTCAAGCGGACATGGGTCAACAACGGCATGGCGCGCGACTGGACGGGGGCCGAAGGTGAAGGCCGCACCTTCCTTGCACGCGCGACCGAGGTCAAGACCATCTGGGTGCCCTACGGCGAGTAAGGGGCTGGCATCCCCCTGCCGCGCTGGCTAGCGTGGCGGGCAAAGGAGACCTGCCGATGAATGCTCTGCTTGATGGTTGGACCGGCGATTTCGCCCTGCCGCCCTTTGACCGCATCCGCGATGAGGATTTCGGCCCCGCCTTCGATGCTGCCCTGGCCGAGGCGCGGGCGAATATCGCCGCCATCGCCGCCAACCCGGATGCGCCCGATTTCGCCAATACCATCGCCGCGCTGGAACTGGCCGAGGGGCTGCTCGATCGGGTGTCGGGCGTCTTCTACAACCTCGCCGGCGCCGACAGCACGCCCGCGCGTGAGGCGCTGCAACGCGAACTGGCGCCGAAGCTGTCGGCCTTCTCGTCCGAGGTCACCAACAACAAGGCGCTCTTTGCCCGGATTGAGGCACTGTGGCAGGCCCGAGACGCGCTGAACCTGACCGCCGAAGAGGCGCGGGTGCTGGAACTTTACCGCCAGATGTTCGTCCGCTCGGGCGCGCAGCTGGAAGGGGCGTCGGCCGACCGTCTGACCGAGGTCAAGGCGCGGCTGGCGGTTCTGGGCACCAGCTTCAGCCAGAACCTTCTGGCCGAGGAACGCGACTGGTTCATGGAACTGGCCGAGGCCGATCTGGAAGGCCTGCCCGATTTCGCCGTCGCCGCCGCCCGGGCGGCCGGGGCGGAACGCGGGCTGGGCGCGGTGGTCACCACCAACCGCTCGCTGATCGTGCCCTTCCTGCAGTTTTCGCCCCGCCGCGCCCTGCGCCAGCGCGCCTACGAGGCCTGGGTGGCGCGCGGCGCCAACGGCAATGCGCAGGACAACCGCGCCATCGCCGCCGAAATCCTGAAGCTGCGCGAAGAACGCGCGGCACTTCTGGGCTATGCCAGCTTCGCCGATTACAAGCTGGAACCCGAAATGGCCCGCACCCCAGCTGCGGTGCGCGACCTGCTGATGCGGGTCTGGGAACCGGCCCGCAAGAAGGCGCTGGCCGATGCCGCGGTGCTTGAGGCGATGCTGCGGGCAGACGGGATCGCGGGTCCGCTTGAGGCCTGGGACTGGCGCTATTACAGCGAAAAGCGCCGCAAGGCCGAACATGATCTGGATGAGGCGGCGCTGAAGCCGTACCTGTCGCTCGACGCGATGCTGGCTGCGCAGTTCGACTGTGCCAACAGGCTTTTCGGCCTGTCGTTCCGCGAACTGCCCGGCCCCTTCTACCACCCCGATGTCCGGGGCTGGGAGGTGACGCGGGGCGGCGCCCATGTGGCGGTGTTCCTGGGCGACTATTTTGCCCGCGGATCGAAACGTTCCGGCGCCTGGTGCTCGGCGATGCGGTCACAGCGCAAGCTGGGCGGGGATGTCCGGCCGATCGTGGTGAACGTCTGCAACTTCGCCAAGGGCGATCCCTGCCTTCTGTCCTATGATGATGCGCGGACGCTGTTCCACGAATTCGGCCACGCGCTGCATCAGATGCTGTCGGATGTGACCTTCGGCTTCATCTCGGGCACCTCGGTGGCGCGCGATTTCGTCGAACTGCCCAGCCAGCTTTATGAACACTGGCTTGAAGTGCCCGAGGTGCTGGAAAAACACGCGCTGCACCACGAAACCGGCGCACCGATGCCGGCCGACCTGCTGAAGCGGCTTCTGGATGCGGCGACCTATGATCAGGGTTTTGCCACGGTCGAATTCGTCGCCTCGGCGCTGGTGGACCTGGCCTTCCACGAAGGACCGGCCCCCGCCGATCCGATGCAGAAACAGGCCGAGGTGCTGGAATCTCTCGGCATGCCGCGCGCCATCCGCATGCGTCACGCCACGCCGCATTTTGCCCATGTCTTCTCGGGTGACGGCTATTCCAGCGGCTATTACAGCTACATGTGGTCCGAGGTGATGGACGCCGACGCTTTCGCCGCGTTCGAAGAGGCGGGCGACCCGTTCGACCCCGAAACGGCCGCGCGGCTGGAACGCTTCATCCTCTCGGCGGGCGGATCGCAGCCGCCGGAAGCGCTTTACACCCGGTTCCGCGGGCGGATGCCGGGGGTCGAGCCGCTTCTGAAGGGGCGCGGGCTGCTGGACGTCGCCTAGGGGGCCTTCTGCCCCCTCGGCCTGCGGCCTCACCCCCGAGGATATTTGAAGACAGATGAGAGACGCAGCTTTCACCCGTTTCATCTGTCCGCAAATATCCCACGGGGGTGCGGGGGTGTGAAACCCCCGCTGCCGGCGGTTCAGCCGCGCAGGCGCCGGGGCGGGTGGCCGAAGGCGCGGGCGAAGGCGCGCGACAGCGCCGAGGCCGAGGAAAACCCGCTGCGCAGCGCCACCTCGGCCAGCGGGTGGCGGGTATCGGTGATCATCCGGCGCGCGGCCTGCAGGCGCAGTGACAAGGCATAGGCGGCGGGGCTCATCCCCAGGTTCTGGCGGAACAGCTGTTCCAGCCGGCGCGGCGACAGCCCTAGCGCCGTGGCCGTTGCGGCGGCCGGTTCGGGCGCATCCAGCCGACCCTCCATCCGGGCGATGGCGGCGGCGACCCGCGGGTCGAGCCGCGGGTGGGGCTTGGTGGCGGGGCTGACCTGCGGTTCGGCGCCATCG
>JACZKR010000357.1 GCA_014859945.1 Paracoccaceae bacterium
GATCTGGTCCAGCGCCTTGCCGGCGAAACCGCCGCGCCCTCGGCCGATGTCGCCGCGCGGATCGAGCGGCTGATCGCGAAGAACGCCGCGATCCATGATGCCGAATGCTTCAACCTGAACCCGGCCACCAACATCATGAACCCCGCCGCCGAGGCGGCGCTGGCGCGTGGTCTGGGCAGCCGGCCCAGCCTGGGCTATCCGGGCGACAAGTATGAGATGGGGCTGGAGGCCATCGAAGAGATCGAGGTTATCGCCGCCGAACTGGCCGCCGAGGTCTTTGGCGCGAAATATGCCGAGATTCGCGTGGGTTCCGGGGCGCTGGCCAATCTTTACGGCTTCATGGCGCTGGCAAAACCCGGCGATGCCATCATCGCGCCGCCGCCGGCGGTGGGCGGGCATGTCACCCATCACGCGGCGGGTTGCGCCGGGCTTTACGGGCTGGTCACCCACGACGCGCCGGTGAATGCCGATGGCTACACCGTCGATCTGGCGGCGCTGGCCGAACTGGCCGAACGTGTGCGGCCGAAGATCATCACCATCGGCGGCAGCCTGAACCTGTTCCCTCATCCGGTGAAAGAGATCCGCGCGATTGCCGATGCCGTGGGGGCCAAGGTGCTGTTCGACGCCGCCCACCAATGCGGCATCATCGCCGGCGGCCTCTGGGCCAACCCGCTGGCCGAGGGCGCGCATCTGATGACGATGTCGACCTACAAAAGCCTGGGCGGCCCGGCCGGCGGGCTGATCGTGACCAATGACGCCGAAATTGCACAGCGTCTGGACCATATCGCCTTCCCCGGCATGACGGCGAATTTCGACGCAGCCAAATCGGCGGCGCTGGCGATCAGCCTTCTGGACTGGCGCGACTATGGCCCGGCCTATGCCCGCGCCATGGCAGACCTCTCGCGCGCGCTGGCGACGGCGCTGGCCGAACGCGGCCTGCCGGTCTTTGCCGCCGGGCGCGGCATGACCGAAAGCCACCAGTTCGCCATCGAGGCGGCTTCTTTCGGCGGCGGTCAGGCGGCCTCGAAGACGCTGCGCAAGGCGGGGTTCCTGGCCTGCGGAATCGGCCTGCCCATCGCGGCGGTGGCGGGCGATCTGAACGGGCTGCGCATCGGCACGCCGGAACTGGTGCGTCGGGGGGTGACGCCTGCCGATGCCCCCGCGCTGGCCGATCTGATCGCCGAGGGCCTGCGCGGCAATGATCCGGCGGCGCTGGCGCCGCGCACGGCAGCCTTGCGGGCAAAATTCACCGGGCTGCACTATATGCACCCTTGAACGATCCGATTCGCGGGGGTTTGATGGCTTCCCCCTGAAATCCCCGCGAAAGGACCGATCATGCAGCAGCGCAGACTGGGCGCCAAAGGCCCGATGGTATCGGCAATCGGGCTGGGGGCAATGTCCTTCGGCGGCCTCTTCGGCCCGACGGATGAAGCCGCCAGCCTGCACTGTCTTGATGCGATGCATGAGGCCGGCATCGACTTCATCGACACCGCCAACATCTACGGCATGGGCGTCAGCGAAACGGTCATCGGCAAGTGGCTGGCCAGCCGGCGCCCGCAGGTGACGATTGCCACCAAAGCCAGCTTTGTCAGCGACCCCGAGCGGCGGATCGACAATTCCGCTGCCCATCTGCGGACGGAACTGGAAGGCTCACTCCGGCGGCTGGGGCGCGACCATGTCGATCTGTTTTACCTGCACCGGCGCGAACGTGCCCGCCCGCTGGAAGAGGTGACCGAAACCCTGTCGCGGCTGATGGAAGAGGGCAAGATCGGCGGCTACGGCCTGTCGGAAGTGGCGCCCGATACGATCCGCGCCGCCCATGCGCTGTTGCCGGTGTCGGCGGTGCAGAACGAATATTCGCTGTGGACGCGCCAGCCCGAGCTTGGGGTGATCCAGTGCTGCAAGGCGCTGGGAATTGCCTTCGTGGCCTTTTCGCCGCTGGCGCGCGGGATGTTGGGTGATACGCCCCTGCCCCGGCCGCAGGACGGCTTTCGCGGCAGCAACCCGCGGTTTACCGAGCCGAATTTTTCAAGGAACCTTGCAGCGCTAGCGCCGTTCCGCGCCTTTTGCGCCGCGCGCGGCTGGTCGGTGCCGGCCACCGCGCTGGCCTGGGTGCTGGCGCAGGGCGATCATGTGATCCCGATTCCGGGCACCCGCCACGCCCGGCATCTGCAGCAGTGGGTGGCGGCAGCCGATATCCGCTTCAGCGCCGAAGACCGGGCGGAAATCGACCGTCTGCTGCCGCCCGGCTGGGCCTGGGGCGACCGTTATGGCGACCACCAGCTTCTGGCGATCGAGCGCTATTGCTGAGGCCGCAGGCAATCGCGCGGCGCCCGGCCGGGGCCTGGATCGCAGATGGCGCCGCAAGCCGCGCAGCGATGAACCGAGGGTCCAAGGGCCCGGTCCAGCCGCCACCGGCAGGCGCGCGTCAGCGTCGATCCGCGCCGCGCCAGCCAAAGCCAGATCAGCACCGCCGCCAGCAGCAGGGGCAGAAGCAGGAACATGCCGCCTCATGCCACGGGCAGGCAGGCCGGGGAAGCCCCCGGCGCTCAGGCGATGGCCTCCATCGCGGCGGGTTCCATCGGCGTCCCGGCGGCCCGGCGCGGGATGAAGGGGATCGGACGCGAACGTTCCTTGCGGCTGCGCGAATAGTCCGCCGGCATCGACAGAACCGCATAGGCCCGGCCATCTTCACCGTTGCGGTAGGTTTCGCCCAGCCGCGACACCTCATACCCCAGAAGCCGCAGCGCCCGCATCAGCGCCAGCGACGACAGGCAGATCAGCTGATCGGCGCCATGGGCGCGCGCCGTTTCGACCAGACCATCCACGATCAGTTCAAGGCATTCGCTGCGCTCGGCCTGAGTGGTGAGCTGGTCCGAGATGACCAGCCGCGTGCATTCCCAGACCGTGGGCGAGGCGATTTCGACGCTCATGACATGCGGCGGGATATGCGGCAATTTGCCCGAGAAGGCATCGCGCAGCATGTAGGTGTGCCCGCCCCAGGTGGCCGTGGTGGGCATGGCGCGGGCGCCGCCGACGACATGGCCATCCTTCATCACCAGCGAATAATGGGCAACCGGCGTGTCATACTGATCCATTTCCAGCTCGTCATTGTGGGGAATGTCCCAGCCGAGTTCATCGACAAAGACCTTCTTGCGCAGGGCCAGAAACTCCCAGAATGCGGCGCCGTGCCGGTGCAGGGTAGCGAAATCGAAGCGGATATTGTTCATTTGGACCTCCATCTTTGGGCATCTTG
>JACZKR010000358.1 GCA_014859945.1 Paracoccaceae bacterium
GCCCGGCGCAGCAGCGCAGCGCCCCCCGCCTCAAGGATGTGGGTGGTCCGCGCATCCTCGGCCAGATCGGCCGCATCCTTCAGCGCCGCCCGGTCGGACCGCATGGCCAGCCGCAGCACCTCATGGCCCTGCCGTTCCAGCGCCGCAATCTCGCGCCGGATGAAGCTGTGCGACGCGCGCGGATAGGTGTTGATCAGATAGCCGAGTTTCACACTTGCCCCCTTTCCGGCCCGCCTAGTCGAAACCTGCGGCAGGTTTGAGGCAAGGGCTTTTTGCGGAACGGGTTTTTTCCGGACCTGCGACAGATGCCTTCGGTTTCCCCCTTCGCAAGCCCGGCCCGCCGCACTAGGGTCCGCCGCGATGAATTTCGTTGCCCGTCTTTCCGGCCATGGGCTTTTTGCCCGGGCCCTGCGCGGATCGGTGCTGACCGCGGGTTCCTACGCCACGGCGCAGGGGCTGCGGCTGATATCGAACCTGATCCTGACCCGGCTTCTGTATCCCGAAGCCTTCGGGGTGATGGCGCTGGTTTCGGTGGCGCTGGTCGGGCTGCAGATGTTTTCGGACCTCGGGCTTGGCCCGGCGATTGCCCAGAACCCGCGCGGCGACGACCCGGATTTCCTGAACACCGCCTTCACGCTGAACGTGCTGCGCGGGGCGCTTCTGTGGCTTCTGACCTGCGCGCTGGCCCTGCCGCTGGCGTGGTTTTATGGGGCGCCCGATCTGGCCTGGCTTCTGCCGGTGGCGGGGCTGACGCTGCTGATCTCGGGCTTCAACCCGACGCGGATCGACACGGCGAACCGCCATCTGGTGCTGGGCCGGCTGACGGCGCTGGACCTGCTGTCGCAGGTCATCGGCATCGCCGCGATGATCGTGCTGGCCTTTGCGCTGCGGTCGGTCTGGGCGCTGGTTCTGGGGGCGGTGCTGGGGGCGCTGGCCAAGCTGGTGCTGACCTGGGCCTTCCTGCCCGGCCCCGCCAACCGCTTCCGGTGGGAGCCCGCGGCAGCCAGCAGCCTGCTGCGGTTCGGGCGGTGGATATTCCTGTCCAGCACCTGCGGATTTCTGCTGGCGCAAGGCGACAAGGCGATCTTCGGCGCCTGGCTGAGCCTTGAGGAGCTGGGGATCTACAACATCGGCTTCTTCCTGGCCTCGTTCCCGCTCCTCTTGGCGCAGGCGGTGGCGGGGCGCATCCTGATCCCGCTTTACCGTGACCACCACCCGGCCGAAAGCCCGGCCAACGCCGCCCGCATGCGGCGCCTGCGCATGCTGCTGACCGGCGGAACGCTGGGCCTTCTGGCCTTTCTGGGGCTGATCGGGCAGCCCTTGGTCGGGCTGCTTTACGATCACCGCTATGCGGGCGCCGCGGCGGTTGTCGTGGTGATGTCCTGCGTGCAGATGCCCGGCATCGTCGGCATGACCTATGACCACGCCGCGTTGGCGGCAGGGGATTCGCGCAATCATTTCCTGGTGCAGGCCATCAAGACGCTGATCCAGACCACGGCCCTGCTGATCGGTGTGGCGCAGGGCGGGCTGTTCGGGGCGCTGGCGGCGCAGGCGGTGGCGCTGTGCCTGATGCACCTGCCCAGCCTGTGGCTGGCCCGGCTGCACCGGGTCTGGGACCCGCGGCATGATGTGACGTTCTTCGCCCTTGCCGCGCTTCTCGCGGCGCTGGTCATCGGCGTCAACGGCGGGGTATGGGCGGGATGAGGCCGGGCCGGGCAATCGGCCCTTCAACTTGCGGCGAAGCGGGCTAAGGTCCGGCAGGCCGGCTATAGGACGAGGTGACCGTGGAGATCGAACAGACTGCCCTTCCCGGGGTGCTGATCCTGACGCCGAAGCGTTTCGGCGACGACCGCGGCTGGTTCACCGAAACCTGGAACGCCGGGCGGATGGCAGAGGCCGGGCTGAAGCTGGATTTCGTGCAGGACAACCATTCCATGTCGGCCCAGCCCGGCACGCTGCGCGGGCTGCATTATCAGGCGCCGCCCCGCGCACAGGACAAGCTGGTGCGCTGCTCGCGCGGTGCGATCCGCGATGTGGCGGTGGATTTCCGGCGCGGCTCGGCCACCTTCGGCCAGTGGGTTGCGGTGGAACTGACGCCCGCGAACGGCCGGCAGCTTCTGGTGCCGAAGGGCTTTCTGCACGGCTTCGTCACGCTGCAGCCCGATACCGAGGTGCAGTACAAATGCACTGACCTTTATGCCCCGGCACAGGATGGCGCCATTCGCTGGGACGACCCCGATCTGGCGATCGACTGGGGACTGCAGGGCCCGCCCGTCCTGTCGGCCAAGGATGCGGCGGCGCCGCTTTGGCGCGACGTGACCTCTCCCTTCACAATGGAGGGGGGGGCGTGAAGCTGCTGGTGACAGGCGGCGCGGGCTTCATCGGATCGGCCGTGGTGCGGCTGGCCGTCGCGCGCGGGCATGAGGTGGTGAACCTTGACGCCCTGACCTATGCGGCGAACCTTCAGAACGTGGCATCGGTCGCCGGCTCCAACCTTTACAGCTTCGAACAGGCCGATATCCGAGACCGTGCGGCGCTGGACCGGGTTTTCGCCACCCATCGCCCCGATGCCGTGATGCATCTGGCCGCCGAAAGCCACGTCGACCGCAGCATCGACGGCCCGGCCGATTTCATCGAAACCAACATCACCGGCACCTTCAACCTGCTGGAAGCCGCCCGTGCCTACTGGACTGCCGCCGGACGGCCTGCCGGGTTCCGCTTTCACCACATCTCGACCGATGAGGTTTTCGGCAGTCTGGGTGCCGAAGGCCAGTTCACTGAACAGACTGCCTACGATCCGCGCAGCCCCTATTCGGCGTCCAAGGCGGCAAGTGACCATCTGGTGCGCGCCTGGCACGAAACCTATGGCCTGCCGGTGGTGCTGTCGAACTGCTCGAACAACTATGGCCCCTATCATTTCCCCGAAAAGCTGATCCCCGTCGTCATCCTGAACGCGCTGCACGGCCGCCCGATCCCGGTTTATGGCCGGGGAGAGAATGTGCGCGACTGGCTTTATGTCGAAGATCATGCCGATGCCCTGCTGCTGGTGGTGCAGAAAGGCGCCGTCGGCCGCAGCTACAACATCGGTGGCGAGAATGAGCGGCGCAACATCGACCTTGTCCGCACCATCTGCGCGATCCTTGACCGCAAGCGGCCCAAGGCCGCGCCCTATGCCGACCAGATCACCTTTGTTGATGACCGTCCCGGCCATGATGCGCGCTATGCCATCGACCCGGCCCGCATCCGCGCCGAACTGGGCTGGCGCCCCTCGGTCACCGTGGAAGAGGGGCTGGAGCGGACGGTGGAGTGGTATCTGGCGAACGAAGACTGGTGGCGGCCGTTGTTGGCGCGGCAGGGTGTCGGGCAGCGGCTGGGGACCAAGGCATGAACGCGGCGGGCAAACGGCTTCTGGTCTTCGGCAAGACCGGGCAGGTGGCGCGCGAACTGGCGCGGCTGCGCCCTGACGCGCGGTTCCTTGACCGCGCCGAGGCCGACCTGACGAACCTCGAGGCCTGCGCGGCGGCCATCCGCGCGGCCGATTGTGATGCCGTGATCAACGCCGCCGCCTGGACCGCCGTCGATCTGGCCGAAACCGAAGAGGCGGCGGCAACCGTGGTCAACGCCGCAGCGCCCGGCGCGATGGCCGTGGCCTGCGCCGAATGCGGCCTGCCTTTCCTGCATGTCTCAACCGACTATGTCTTTGACGGGCAGGGCGACCAGCCCTTTGCCGTGGATCACCCCACCGGACCCCTCGGCGCCTATGGTCGCAGCAAGCTGGCCGGCGAACAGGCGGTGCGTGCGGCGGGGGGGCAGCACCTGATCCTGCGTACCTCATGGGTGTTTTCGGCCCATGGCGCGAATTTCGTGAAGACCATGCTGCGGCTGGGCAGCCAGCGGGCCGCGATCAACGTGGTTGCCGACCAGATCGGCGGGCCGACCCCGGCCGCCGACATTGCGGCCGCCCTTTGCTCGGCGGCCGGGGCGATGGCGGCGGGCCATCCCGGCGGCACCCACCATTTCGCGGGCGCCCCCGCCGTCAGCTGGGCCGGCTTCGCCCGCGCCATCATGGCCGAGGCCGGGCTTTCCTGCGTGGTGCATGACATTCCCAGCGCCGATTACCCCACGCCCGCCCGCCGGCCGCTGAACTCGCGGCTGGATTGCACCGCGCTTCATGGCGCATTCGGTATCCCGCAGCCTGACTGGCGTGCCGGCCTGCGGGCCGTTGTGAAGGAGTTGACGACATGAAGCGCAAGGGCATCATTCTGGCCGGCGGCTCGGGCACGCGGCTGTGGCCCATCACCATCGGCGTGTCGAAGCAGCTTCTGCCGGTCTATGACAAGCCGATGATCTACTATCCGCTGTCGGCCCTGATGCTGGCCGGCATCCGCGAGATTGCCATCATCACCACGCCCGACGACCAGCCGCAGTTCATCCGCCTGATGGGCGATGGCAGCCAGTGGGGCCTGTCGCTGACCTATATCACCCAACCCACGCCGGACGGGCTGGCGCAGGCCTATATTCTTGCGCGCGACTTTCTGGATGGCGCGCCCTCGGCCATGGTGCTGGGCGACAACATCTTTTTCGGCCACGGCCTGCGCGAGATGCTTCTGGCGGCCAGTGAGCGGGAAACCGGCGGCACGGTCTTTGGCTACCGCGTCGCCGACCCCGAACGCTATGGGGTTCTGGATTTCGATGCCAGTTTCAAGGTGCGCGCCATCGTCGAAAAGCCCGCCGTGCCGCCGTCGATGTATGCGGTGACGGGGCTTTATTTCCTCGATGGCCGGGCGGCCGATCTGGCCGCGCAGGTCAAACCCTCGGCCCGGGGAGAGCTTGAGATCGTCGATCTGCTGGAATTCTACCGTGCCGAGCAGACGCTTTCGGTCGAACGCATGGGGCGGGGCTTTGCCTGGCTGGATACCGGCACGCATGGCAGCCTTCTGGATGCCGGCAACTTCGTGCGGACGCTGACCGAACGGCAGGGCCAGCAGGTCGGCAGCCCCGATGAGATCGCCTATCGGCTGGGCTGGATCGGCCGCGACCAGCTTGCGCAGCGGGCCGAGGTATTCCGCAAGAACGGCTACGGCCGCTATCTGGCAGGCGTTGTCGGCGAGTAGGCGGCAATCCCAACTGAACAGTGGAATTGTTTCGCAGTTTTGCGATAATGCCCCTGCTGGCATGTGGAGGGGCAATGGCGGCGATCGTCGTGCTGACAGCATTGATGGGCGGACTGGCGGGCCTGCTGGGTGCTGTCATGGCCGAAGCCGGCGTCCTTCACCTGTTTCTGGCGTGGAGCGGTGGGGGCGGTCTTGCCGTCTCGGCCCTGATCGCCCGGCGCTGGCGCGGCGCGCAAGGCCTTTAGTTCCAATACGGAAACGATGACAAACCGGCCCCGGCGGAGGTTCGCCCGGGCATCAGCCTGGCCGCCGCGATCACCCGCGCCGATGGCCTGCCCGAATCACCCACCGCAGGCCTTCGCATCTGCAGCACCGCCGTTCAACCCGTGGTTGACGGTCGCCGGATTGCGGCAAGAAATGGGCGAAGGCGTGGCGGAATTTCGTGGTTAACCCTGCGTTAATTGACCCAGCCACAGGCGCCGAACCTCGCCAAGTTGCTGCAAATTCGGCTAAAATGTGGCGGTGGGGGCGTACTGTCTGAGTGCGGAATATGTGCTGCGAAACAACCATGCCGAACCCGGTTCGCCGGGCGGATAGCCCTCTGTTTTCCTTGGGCCATGCCAATTGCGACCCTTCGGGTTGCCAGATCGTTGAACGGTAACCGACAATGACCCTGGCATTCCCCGAGTTTCGCACCCCCGGCCCCGAGGCAACCGCGGTTCAGCCGCGGGCCTGCACCTGGCTGCCGCCCCGTCGCGGCCTTTACCGCAACGTCTTCAAGCGCGTGCTGGACGTGACAGCCATCGCGCTGGCCGCACCCGTGGTGGTGCCTGTCGTTGCCGTGCTGGCGGTGATGGTCGCGCGCGACGGCGGCAATCCGTTCTATTCGCAGCTGCGCGTCGGCAAGAACGGCCGCCGCTTCCGCATGTGGAAGCTGCGCAGCATGGTGAATGACGCCGATGCGCGGATGGAGGAATACCTTGACGCCCATCCCGAGGCGCGCGCCGAATGGAACCTGACGCAGAAGCTGAAGGACGATCCGCGCATCACGCCGACGGGCAGGATCATCCGTCAGACCTCGCTGGATGAACTGCCGCAGCTGTGGAACGTGCTGAAGGGCGACATGAGCCTTGTCGGCCCCCGCCCGATGATGACCAGCCAGCAGGCGCTGTATCCGGGCCTCTCTTACTATCTGGTGCGGCCGGGCTGCACCGGGTTCTGGCAGACCGCCGGGCGCAACCGCACCTCGTTCGAGGCGCGGGCGGAGTATGACACCGCGTATGAAAGCGAGCTGTCGCTGTGGACCGACCTGAAGCTTCTGGTGCAGACGGTGGGCGTGATGATGCGGGCGACCGGTTACTGACCGGCCCGCCAGACGGAAAAGGCCCGCCGGTCAGGCGGGCCTTTCGCATGTCCGGGGCAGGGGTCAGGCGACGATTGCCGCCGCCGCCACCAGCATCAGCGTGGCCGCCGCTGCCACCACGGCATAGCGCGGAAGGCCCATCAGGGGCCGCGTGGGATCATCAATCAGCCGCAGCAGGTCTCGCCCGCCGCGCCGGGGCTTCTGCGGCGTCACCTCGGGAATCGAGATGACAGGCCGCAGGTCAAGCTGACGCTCCATCTGCGTGGCGGTGCGGACCACCGGGTTCATCAGCTCCAGCAGGAAGGCCAGCGCCAGCCCTGCCAGAACGCTGCCCACGGCGCCCGCCATCACCAGCTTCTTGCCGCTGTTGCCCACCGGATATTCCGGGGTGATCGCGCGATCGAGCAGCGTGAAACGTTCGGTCTGCTGACGGTCGGCCAGCCGCAACTCGGTCTCGGCTTCCGACAGGCGGCGGGTGACCACCTCATAACGGTCCTGCAACTGGGTCAGCTGCCGGGTGTAGCCCGAAAGAACCCGCTCCACCTCGGGCGTGGCGGCCAGAAGGCGCATCAGTTCCGCCCGCCGCCCCTCAGACGTCGCGCGCTGGGCGTCCAGCACCTCGATCCGCGCCGTGATGTCATCCAGCTGCCGCCGGTCGGTCTCGCGCAGCGTCTCACGCGCGCGCACCGCGGCGGCGTCGCGTTCGGCGGCCACCCGCTCCTGATCAATGCGCCGCAGATCGGTGTCGAGGGCCGAGATCTCGTCCCGCATCGCTTCGCCCTGGGTCGGCAGGGCTGCCGCGTTGTCGTTCTTGTAGGCGGCGATTTCAGCCTCAAGCGCCGAAAGCTGGGCCCAGATGCGCGCCTCTTCCTCGGTGAAGAATTCGACGTTCTGCGCCGCCTTGTCGCGCTGCCCGCTGGCCGACTGGTCCAGCACGCCCTGCGCGAAATCATTCGCCACCCGGGCCGCCAGTTCTCCGTCGCCCATTCGCGCCGAGATCACGATGGCCGACAGAAGGCGCGGCTGGCCATAGGCCTGCCCCGCCGCGCTGTCGATGCCCTGAAAGCTGATCGAGCCGCGCAGCAGCGCCATCTTTTCATCCTGCGACAGCGCCGGCGCATCGGCGAAAAGCCCGTGGCGTTCGATCACGGCCGCCAGATTTTCCCGCGTCGTCAGGCGCTGTTCGATGCTTTGCAGCACCTGCGCCGCGCCGCTGGTCGTCGGCTGGCCCGGTGCGCCGGTGATGGCCGGCATTTCCACCTGAATCACCGCTGCCGCCTCATAGGCATCGGGGCGGGTCTTGGCAAAGACCGCCGCCGCCAGGATGCCCAGCACCGTAACCGCGACGATCACCAGCTTGCGCCGCAGCAGGAACGAGATCAGCTCTTCAAACGATTGAATCTGCCCCATCGCTCAGCCCTTCCCGTAGGCATAGCGGCGCGAGGCCCGGTCCTGCGCGCGGTTCAGCACCACACCCAGCAGAGGCAGCCGCCCGTCAAACTGCCGTTCGCAGGCGCGGATTTCATCGGGCGTCGTGCGCGTGCCGTCGGTCACCAGCAGCACCGCGTCCAGCGAGGCGGTCAGCGCCAGCACGTCATCGGTACCCAAAGCCGGCGGCAGGTCGCAAAGGATCACCTCGGGATCAAGCTGTTCCTGAAGGGCGGCCAGCGCCTCGGCGGTTTCGTGGCTGTGCAGCAGTTCCGACGCCATCTCGACCGGCCGGCCGTTCAGCCCCAGCGCCAGCGTGCGGCCAAAGCGGCGGAAGACGCTTTCCAGCGGCTGTTCGCCGGTCAGGAATTCTTCCAGCGGCGCGGCATCGGCAATGCCCAGCAGATCGGCCAGCCGGGGCCGGCGCAGATCAAGGTCGATCAGCACATTGCGGCTGGCCGGGCGGCGGGCCAGCGACAGGGCCAGATTGGTCGCCACGAAGGACTTTCCACAACCGTGGGTGGGTGAGGTCACGGCAACCCGGTGCCAGCCCTTCTGCCCCAGACCGTGCAGCAGATGGCTGCGCAGCTGGTCGAAAGCGGCCACCGCAGGGTCGTCGGAAGTAACTGGAAACAAACCGTTTCCGGCAAGGTGATCCAGCGAAAGCTGCACCGGCCCCAGCGAATCCCAGACCCGCGCCGGTGAGATATGCAGCGCCGGAACCGCATGCGAAAAGATCTCGCGCCCCGTGGCCAGGTCCAGCGTCATCGCCGGCTGCGGCAGGCTTTGCCCCGGCCGGAACAGAGAGATTCCCGCCGGCCGGCGGCGCGGGCGCGAGGTGGGATTGTCACCGCTCATCGCTGAATTCCCAATATTATCGCCCCGTTCCGGGAACGTCACCAGCATACCGTTCTTGGACATCCGAAGCCGGGCTCCTCCCGGTCGCGGCTGTCCCCGGCCACGACCCGTTTGCAGTTGGCCGGCCATCTGGCCGGCGGTTCGCCCGTTCTGCAGCCCGTCCGGCGCAAAACGCACCTTTCGGGAATCGTCCGGGCCCCCGCCCAGCACGATCAGAGTTAGCAGATGCAGCGCAAAAATGCAAAGCGAACGCAGCGGTTTGCGGCCTTGGCGGGGGGGCGGGAACCGGCCTAGGATGGCCGCCGAACCGGTCGGGGCGGCATGCGCGAACAAGATCAATCCAGGGTTGTGGACGCCGTCGTCATCGGCCGGAATGAGGGCGAGCGGCTTCTGGCCTGCCTGCGGTCATTGCAGGGGCAGGTGCGGCGTGTGGTCTATGTCGACAGCGGATCGGCCGACGGCTCGCAGGCGGCGGCAGCGGCCTTGGGGGCCGAGGTGGTGGTTCTGGACGCGGGCGAACCTTTCACCGCCGCGCGGGCGCGCAACGCCGGGCTGCGGGCGCTGACCGCCGATCCGCCCGGTTTCGTGCAGTTCACCGATGGCGATTGTGAGGTGCAGCCGGGCTGGATCGCCACGGCCCTTGCGGCCTTTGACGAACATCCCCGCGCCGTGGTCGTCTGCGGCCGCCGCCGCGAACGCATTCCCGAAGCCTCGGTCTATAACAGGCTGGCGGATCGTGAGTGGGATACGCCCCCCGGCCCGGCGCTGGCCTGTGGCGGCGATGCGCTGATGCGCCATGCGGCGGTGGCGGCCGTGGGGGGCTACCGCGCCACCCTGATCGCCGGGGAAGAGCCCGAGCTTTGCCTGCGCCTGCGCCGCGCGGGGGGTGAGGTCTGGCGCATCCCGGCCGAGATGACGTTGCACGATGCCGCCATGACGCGGTTTGCCCAGTGGTGGCGCCGCAGCCGCCGCGCGGGCCACGCCTTTGCCGAAGGTGCCGCGCTGCATGGCGCCCCGCCGGAACGGCATTGGGTGGCCGAAACGCGGCGGGCGCTGCTGTGGGGCGCCGTCCTGCCGCTGGCGGTGGTTCTGGCGGGGTTGGCTCATCCGGCGGGCTGGTTGCTGGCGCTGCTCTGGCCCGCGCAGGTGGTGCGGCTGGCGCGGCGCGGCGGGCTGGAATGGGCTTTCTTCACCGTTCTGGGCAAGTTCGCCGAGGCGCAGGGCGCGCTTGGCTATTACCTTGACCGGCTGCGCGGGCGGCAGCGCGGGCTGATCGAATACAAGTGATCAGCCGCCGCGCCGCAGCCGCAAGGCGCCCGCAACCTGACCCGGCAGGATGGCAAAACAGCGCGCATAACGCGGGATCAGCCGCCGGGGCGCCGACAGCGCGCGCCACAGCCACTCCATCGCCATCGCGCGCACCCAGCGCGGCGCCCGCGTCTGGCTGCCCGCCAGAAAATCCAGCCC